>DATBOH010000288.1:0-13505 GCA_036553915.1 Caulobacteraceae bacterium
CCGGCGTGGGTCGGGACACGCTGACGCCCTCGTCCTCAGCCGCGACCTTAACAGGACGCGGGCGCCCCACTATGCTGATGACCCTCATTCTCAGGAGCCCCTGGTGGATCGGCTGGAGCGCCTCTGCATCGAACGCGGTCTGCGGATGACCGAACAGCGACGGGTGATCGCCCGTGTGCTTTCCGGCGCCCATGACCATCCCGATGTCGAGGAGTTGCATCGACGCGCCCACGGCATCGATCCGCACATATCCATCGCCACCGTCTATCGAACGGTGCGTCTGTTCGAGGAAACCGGCATCCTCACCCGCCACGACTTCCGCCAGAATCGCTCGCGCTACGAGGAGGCGAGCGAGGTCCATCACGACCATCTCATCGACATGAAGACCGGCAAGGTCGTCGAGTTTGTCGACGACGAGATTGAGGCCCTGCAGCAGCAGATCGCCCGGCGCCTTGGCTACCGGCTGGTCGACCATCGCCTGGAACTCTACGCCGTGCCCGCCGATGACTGAGACGGCCGCCAAGCGCGTGTTCATCAAGAGCTTCGGCTGCCAAATGAACGTCTATGACTCCGAGCGCATGGGCGAGCTGCTGGCGCCGCTCGGTTACGAGGCGGTCGACGCGCCCGAAGGCGCCGATCTGGTGATCCTCAATACTTGCCACATCCGCGAAAAAGCGGCCGAAAAAGTCTATTCCGATCTAGGGCGCATTCGCGTGCTGAAACATGAGCGCCGCGCCGCCGGCGGCGACATGACCGTGGTGGTGGCCGGGTGCGTCGCCCAGGCCGAAGGCGAGGAGATCATCCGCCGGGCTCCGGTTGTAGATCTGGCGGTCGGGCCGCAGGCCTACCATCGCCTGCCCGAATTGATCGCCCGCAGCCATCGCGGTCGCGGTGAACGTCTGGCCGCGGATTTCACGCCCGAGGCGAAGTTCGACGCCTTGCCGATCGACCGGCCAGTGAACGGCGTCACCGCCTTCCTGACGGTTCAGGAAGGCTGCGACAAATTCTGCACCTTCTGCGTGGTGCCCTATACCCGGGGAGCGGAGTATTCGCGCCCGGCGGCGGCGATTGAGGCCGAAGCCCGATCCCTGGCCGCGCGCGGCGTCCGCGAGATCACCTTGCTGGGCCAGAACGTCAACGCCTATCGCGACAGCAACGGGCTGACTCTGGCGGGCCTCGTCCGCCGGCTGGCGCGCGTCGAGGGGCTGGAGCGCCTTCGCTACACCACGAGCCACCCACGCGACCTGGACGCGGAGCTGATCGCCGCTCACGGTGAGGTTGAGGCGCTCATGCCCTATCTGCATCTACCGGTGCAGTCGGGTTCGGACCGCATCCTCAAGGCCATGAACCGCGGCCATGATGTGGATGCCTATCTGCGCCTGATCGAACAGGTACGCCGCGCCCGACCCGACATCGCTCTTTCCGGCGATTTCATCGTCGGCTTCCCCGGCGAGCGCGAAGCCGATTTCGAAGCCACCCTGCGGCTGGCCCGCGAGGTTGGCTACGCCAGCGCCTTTTCATTCAAATACTCAAGACGACCGGGAACACCGGGCGCCGCCATGCCCGCCCAGGTCGCCGAGGCGGACAAGGAAGATCGCCTCCATCGCCTGCAGGCGGTGCTGACCCAGACCCGCCAGGCGTTCAATCGGGACAAGGTCGGCCGCACCTTGTCGGTGCTGATCGAGGGACCGGCCCGGCATCCGGGTCAGCTCGCCGGCCGCAGTCCCTATCTTCAGGCGGTGCATTGCGAGGGACCGGCCGAGCTGGCCGGTCGCATCGTGCCGCTTCGCATCCTCGCCGCTGGCGCCAACAGCCTGGCCGCGGAGCGGGTGATGGAAGCCGCTTGAGCCGAAGCCCGACCGAGTTCCTGAGCCTGCCGGATGAGGCGGCCCGTCTCGTGGCCGGGGCCGGTGGCCGCAACGCGGCATTGATCGAAGATGCCTTCCAGGTGCTCATCGAAACACCCGGCGGCGGCCTCAGCCTGAACGGTGAGGCGCGCGGCCGGCGCGCCGCCCGAACGGCCATCGAGCAGCTGGCGGCTCGGGTCGCGGCCGGCCAGGAGGTCGGCGTGGCCGACGTTCGTGTCGCCATCGACCAAGCCCGGCTCGGCGCGCCGTCGGCGGGAACGGCGGTTCGCCGCGGCGCGGTCGGGGCCAGGACGCCAGGACAGGCCCTGTACCTGGAAGCCATGGAAACGCATCCGCTGGTTTTCGGCCTCGGCCCTGCCGGGACCGGCAAGACCTTCCTGGCCGTGGCGCATGGCGCCGAACTCCTTCGCAGCGGGGCGGTCGAGCGCCTGGTCGTCACCCGTCCGGCGGTCGAGGCCGGCGAACGCCTCGGCTTTCTGCCAGGGGACCTCAACGAAAAGGTCGATCCCTACATGGCGCCGGTATGGGAGGCGCTGACCCGCATCCTCGGCGGCGAGGCGCTGCGTCGGAGACGAGACCGCGGCGAGATCGAAGTTGCGCCGATCGCCTTCATGCGCGGCCGCACCCTGGCCCACGCTTTCGTCATCGTTGACGAAGCCCAGAACACCACGCGCCTGCAGATGAAGATGGTGCTGACCCGGCTCGGCGAAGGCTCAAGCATGGCGGTCACCGGCGACCCAAGTCAGGTCGATCTTGTCGACCCATCGGATTCCGGCCTCGTCCACGCGGTCGCCATTCTCGACGGTGTCGCGGGCGTCGCGGTGGCCCGCTTCACAGTCGCCGACGTTGTCCGCCACCCGCTCGTCGGCCGGATTGTCGAGGCATACGACGCCGACGCCGCCGGGCGGAAGCCATGATCGTGGTTGAGATCGAGGATGAGGCTTGGCGGGCCATCGTGCCGAACGTCCAGGCCGTGGTCCAGGAAGCGGCGGGGGCGGCTCTTGGCGGCGATCGCCGCGAAGCGACTGTGCTGCTCACCGACGATGGGGCCCTGCGGGACCTCAACGCCCGCTTTCTCGGCAAGGACCGGCCCACCAACGTCCTGGCCTTTCCCGATGTCGACCCCAAACGACTGGGCGATGTCGCGGTGGCCTTCGCCACCTGCGCCTCGGAAGCCGAAAGTCAGGGCAAGTCTCTGGCCGACCACCTTCGCCATCTCGTCGTCCATGGCGTGTTGCATCTGATCGGCTATGATCATCAGAGTGAGGCCGATGCTGAGCGCATGGAGGGGTTGGAGCGCCGCTTGTTGGCAAACATGAACATCGCCGATCCCTATGCCTGACTCCAGCGACCCCCCTGAAAAGCGCGACAAACCCACCTGGCTGGAACGGCTCGGGCTGCATGGACGCGAGGCTGAGCCTAACGCGGCGCCCGGGGCTGGGGCGGAAATCATGGCCCAGGCGCGCGCATTTCAGACCCTCACGGTCGGCCAGGTGATGATCCCGCGCGCCGACATCAAGGCGGTCGAACTCTCGACCCCGATGGATGCCCTGATCGCCGCCTTTGCCGAGAGCGAGCACACCCGTCTGCCGGTCTATCGCGCCAGCCTCGACGATCCGATCGGCATCGCCCATCTGCGCGATCTTTTTCGCCTCATCGCCGCCGGCAAGACCGCCCCTGGCGCCGAAGTCCTGCCGCAAATCAAGCGCGACACGCTGTTCGTACCGGCCTCGATGCGGGCCGCCGACTTGCTGGTTCGCATGCAGTCGAGCCGTATCCATATGGCCATGGTGATCGATGAATTCGGCGGGCTCGATGGGCTGGTCACCATGGAGGATCTGCTCGAAGCGGTGGTCGGCGATATCGACGACGAGCATGACGAGGGACCGCTGGTCCACATCGTCGGGCTTCCGGGTGGCGTGCTGGAGGTCGATGGCCGCGCCCCACTTGAAGACCTGGAACGGGCGCTTGGCTGCGTGCTGATCACAGACGACCTTGACGACGAAGCCATCGGCACCGCCGCCGGACTGGTCACCGCCCTGGCGGGGAGGGTGCCACAGCGGGGCGAGGTCATCGGCCACCCCGATGGGTTCGAGTTCGAAATCACCGATGCCGACGCCAGGCGGGTCAAGCGCCTGCGGGCCAGGCGTCGCGCCGGTGGCTGAGCCGCCCAAACCTGCCCGCTCGCCCTGGATCGTCCGCATAGCCGCCTTGGCGGCGGGCTTGGCGGCGGGCCTGGCGCAACCGCCGTTTGGCCTTCTGCCCGGCCTACTGGGCTATGCGGCGCTGATGGTCCTGCTGGACGAGGCGCCCGGGCCGCGCCAGGCTTTCGGCCGCGGCTGGCTGGTGGGTGTCGGCTACTTCCTGGTCAGCCTGTGGTGGTTGTTCGAGCCATTCCAGGTCGACGCCGCGCACCAGGGCTGGATGGCCCCTTTCGCCGTCGCTCTGGTGACCGCTGGCATGGCCTTGTTCTGGGGCGCGGCCGGGGCCGCCTATCGTTGGCTGGCGTCGCCAGGCTGGGTTCGCCTGCTTCTTCTCGCCGGCGTCCTGTCGGCTTTCGAGTGGCTGCGCGGCCATCTGCTGACCGGATTTCCCTGGGATCTGCCAGGCGAAACCTGGGTGGCCGGCGGGGCGGTCTCGCAATTCGCCTCGGTTGTCGGCGCCTACGGCCTGACCTGGATCACCCTGGGCGTCGCCGCCGCCCCGGCTCTCCTTTGGCGGGATCGTCGCGCGTGGCCGGCCGTGGCGGTCGCAGCCGCCGTCCTCATCGGCCTGTTCGGTTTCGGGGCGTGGCGCCTTGCCCATGCGCCCGCCGAGTCACCGAACGCGCCGCGCCTGCGGTTGGTCCAGGCAAACGTCAATCAGGCCTCCAAATACGACCCCGCCCTGTTCCAGAGTATCGTCAGGCGCTACGTCGCCCTGACGGCGCGCCCCTCGGCGGTTCCGGCGAGCATCGTCATCTGGCCCGAAGGGGCCATCCCCGATGCCCTCGAAGACTATCTCGCGCCCGGGACCTGGACGGAACAGGCTATCGCCGGTTCCCTGCAGCCCGGTCAGACCCTGATTCTGGGCGGCTACCGCACTAGCAAGGGCGGCTATTTCAACAGCCTGGCGGCGCTGCGACGCAGCGGGACCGGATTTGAGCTTCTGGGCGTCTACGACAAATTCCGCCTGGTTCCGTTCGGCGAATACATCCCACTCGACAGTCTGGCGGGCCGCCTAGGCATCAAGACCATGGTCCATGTCGGCGACGGCTTTGCGGCCGGCCCGCGGCCCAGGCCGCTGGCTCTGCCGGGCCTGCCGCCCTTCCAGCCGCTGATTTGCTACGAAGCGCTGTATCCCGGCTTCACCCGTGAAGGGGCGCGCGCCGCCGGTTTTCGGGCCGCCTGGATCGTCAACATCTCCAACGATGCCTGGTTTGGGGCCACCAGCGGGCCGCTGCAGCATCTCAACATCGCCAGCTATCGCGCCATCGAAGAGGGCCTACCGATGGTGCGCGCGACGCCGACCGGCGTCTCGGCGGTGATCGACGCCTTCGGCCGGGTGCGCGCCAGCCTGCCGGAAGGCGGATTCGGCGACCTTGACGCACCGCTGCCGGCCGCCATCGCGCCTACGCCCTTCACGCGGTTTGGCGGCGCCGCCTTTGCGGTCATGCTGCTGGCTTCGCTGATCGGAGCCCGGTTCGGCCGGCCATGGCGGGATTGAGGCCTGTCCGCAGCTTTGGGCGGTTGCGATCGCGCGCACTCAAGCCGTCGCAGGCCGCGCGGCTCAGCGACGACCTGCCACGCCTGACCTTGCCGGCCGGGCCGCTCGACCCGGCCACGCTGGGACCGGCCCACGCCGAGACCTGGCTGGAGATCGGTTTTGGCGGCGGCGAGCATCTTGCCGCCCAGGCGCGCGCCCATCCGGAGGTTCTCGTGCTGGGAGCCGAGCCGTTCCAGAACGGCCTCGCCAGCGCGGTGCGCCACGCCGAGGGGCTGGAGAATATCCGACTTTGGCCAGGCGATGGCCGCGAGTTGATGGCCGCCTTGCCGAGCGCCAGCCTCGCTCGCCTGTTCGTGCTGTTTCCCGACCCCTGGCCCAAGCGGCGCCATCACAAGCGCCGGCTGATCGACGGCGGGTTCGCGGCCGAGGCGCTCCGGCTGTTGCGCGTCGGCGGACGCCTGCGCTTCGCTACCGACTGGGAGGACTACGCCAACCAGGCGCTTGAGGTTCTGCTGGCCAGGCCGGGGTTTGCATGGGCCGCCCAAACCGCGGACGACTGGCGCCAGCCGCCCGCCGACCATGTTCAGACGCGCTACCAGGCCAAGCGGCTCGGCGATATCGATCCCCTTTGGTTCGAGTTCATCCGCCGACCGTGATTGGGGTCCGAGTCTCGATTTTTGCCTTGTCATCGGCCACAAGCTCCGGGCGATGAAGTTTCTCGACCAATGCAAGGTGTTCATCCGCTCGGGCGATGGCGGCGGGGGCGCCGTTTCATTTCGGCGCGAGAAGTTCATTGAATATGGCGGCCCGGATGGCGGCGACGGCGGCCATGGCGGAGATGTCTGGATTGAGGCGGTCGAAAACCTGAACACCTTGATCGACTATCGCTACCACCAGCATTTCAAGGCCCAGACCGGCGGCCATGGAATGGGCCGCAACCGGTCCGGCGCCGCCGGCGCCGATGTCGTGCTCAAAGTTCCGGTAGGCACCGAAGTGCTTGACGAAGACCGCGAGACGCTGATCGCCGATCTCGACGTGGCTGGAACGCGCCTGCGCCTGGCGGCCGGCGGCAATGGCGGCTTCGGGAACACCCACTTCAAAGGGCCGGTCAACCAGGCCCCGCGCCGCGCCAATCCAGGTTTGCCGGGTGAAGAGCGTTGGATCTGGCTGCGTCTGAAACTGATTGCCGACGCCGGTCTCGTCGGCCTGCCAAACGCCGGCAAATCGACCTTCCTGGCCGCGGTTTCTTCGGCGACGCCAAAAATCGCCGATTATCCCTTCACCACGCTCACTCCGCACCTGGGGGTCGTCGACCTGTCGGCCAACGAGCGATTTGTCCTGGCCGATATTCCGGGCCTGATCGAGGGCGCGTCGGAGGGTTTGGGGCTCGGGACCCGGTTCCTCGGCCACCTCGAGCGCACCGCCGTCCTCCTTCACCTAGTGGACGCCACGGGCGAGGATCCAGCCGCCGCCTGGCGGACCATTCGTACGGAGCTCGACACCTATGGGGCCGGCCTCGGCGAAAAGCGTGAAATCGTGGCGCTCACCAAGATCGACGCCCTCGACGAAGAGGCCCGCGCGGCGGCGGCGGCGGCGCTGCAGGCAGCCTGCGGACGCGCGCCACGGCTGATTTCGGCGGTTTCCGGCGAAAACCTCCGCGCCCTGCTGCGTGAGGTATCGGCCCTGGTGCGCGGCCAGGGCCAAGCTCCGGACGAAGCCGTGGCGTGGTCGCCATGACGGGCGAGGCGGCCGGCGCGCTCGCCGCCGCCCGCCGCTGCGTCGTAAAGGTCGGATCGGCGCTTGTCGCCGATCCCTTGAGCGGCGCGCCCGACCGCCCGTGGCTGGCCGCCATCGGCGCCGATATCGCCCGACTGGTCAGGCGAGGGCAGACGGTGATCCTGGTGTCGTCAGGCGCCGTGGCGCTTGGACGGCAGCGGCTGGGCTTAGGCGGTCGGCGGCTGTCTTTGGCCGAGAAGCAGGCCGCCGCGGCGGCCGGTCAGTCATCCCTGCTCGGGGCCTGGCAGGAGGCGCTCGACCCGCATGCTTTGACCGCCGCTCAGGTGCTGCTAACCGCGGAGGATACTGAGGGCCGAAGGCGGTTTCTGAATGCGCGCGCCACCCTGCAGACTCTTGTCGGCCTTGGCGCGATCCCCGTCGTCAATGAGAACGACACCGTCGCCACCGCCGAACTGCAATGGGGCGACAATGACCGTCTCGCGGCTCGCGTCGCCCAGATGACCGGAGCCGACCTGCTGGTGCTCCTGTCCGATATAGACGGGCTATACAGCGCCGATCCCCGGCGCCACGCCGAGGCCCGCCATATCCCTCGCATCGAGGCGATTACCGCCGACATCGAGGCCATGGCTGGCGGTCCCAACCCCGAACGGCGGACCGGCAGCGGCGGCATGGTCACCAAGCTCGCCGCCGGCAAGATCGCCGCCGCGGCCGGCTGCGCCACCGTCATTGCGCTTGGCCGCCGTGCGGCGCCCCTGCAGGCCATCGAGGCCGGAGCATCGGCGACCTGGATCGCCCCGTCGTCGACGGCGGCCGCAGCCTACAAGGCCTGGATCGCCGGCTCGCTGGCCGCACATGGGGCGGTGGTCGTGGACGAGGGAGCGGCGATGGCCCTGCGCTCAGGCAAGAGCCTGCTTGCCGCGGGCGTGGGCCAGATCGAAGGCCGATTCGGCAAAGGCGATGTGGTGGTGGTGCGCGATCCCTCAGGGCGCGAGATCGGTCGTGGTCTGGCCCGCTACGAGTCGCGCGACGCCCGGCGGATCGCCGGCCTGCGCTCCGACGCCATCGAGGGGGTGCTGGGCGAGGCTGGGGGTCCCCTGATCCACGCCGACGATTGGGTCGTCACCGCATGAGTTCGAGGCGCAGCGGCGCGCCTCGCCTGCCGCGCGGCGGCGAGGGCTTGAGACTCGATTTCGCCCTGTCGCCCGGAATGCGGGTCGGCCTCTTCGGCGGCAGTTTCGATCCGCCGCACGCCGGGCACCTGCAGGTGGCTCGAACGGCGCGCCGCCGCCTCGGCCTGGACCGGGTGATCTGGCTGGTGGCCCCCGGCAACCCCTTGAAACAGGATCCCGGCGCTCTGGCTGAACGGGTCGCCTTGACCAGGGCGCTGGCGTCCGGCGCGGCGATTTCGGTGGCCGAGGCGCGCATCGGGGCCCGCTTCACCATCGACACCGTGCGCATGCTCAAGGCGCGCTATCCGGCCTTGCGATTCGTCTGGATCATGGGGGCGGACAGTTTTGCCGATCTGCATCGCTGGCGCGACTGGCGGGGAATCATGGCGGAGCTGCCGGTGGCCGTTGTGGCGCGCCCCGCCGCCAGCCTCGCGGCGCTCACCGGTTTGGCGGCGCGCCGCTTCGCGGCGGCGCGCCTTCCCGAAAGGGCCGCCCGTCGCCTGGCGTGCGCCAAGCCGCCGGCCTGGATCTATCTCTCCGCGCCATGGAACTTCGCCTCGTCCACCGCGCTTCGGCAAAGTTCGGCAAGCATGCTAGACTAGGCCGTCATCGCCGTTTTCCATGGAGCCAAGCTTCTGAGTCCCGAACCCGCGCCCACCGCGCCCGCGCTGGCCAGCGCCTCCGCCGCCCGCACACCCCTGCAGAGCCTCGTTCTAAACCGTCTCGACGACGACAAAGCGATCGACATCCTGTTCATCGATCTCCAGGGCAAAAGCCCGCTCACCGACGGCATCGTCATCGCCTCCGGGCGTTCTCAGCGTCACGTCGGAGCGATCGCCGATCATTTGCTGCGCGCCCTCAAGGATTCCGGCTACGGCAAGGCGCGGGTCGAGGGACTGCCGGCTTGCGACTGGGTTCTGATCGACGCCGGCGACCTGATCATTCACCTCTTTCGGCCCGAGGTGCGCGCCTACTACAATCTGGAGAAGATCTGGTCGGTGGAAGCCCCGGTCAACGCCCTGGTCCACTAGGAGTTGGGTGCGTTTACACGGAACAGATGGAATCGTTGGATCAAGCTCTAGAAAGTTGGATTCTAGAGCAAATGATCCCCGTTTGGACATTGCCGTCTAAACGGGGTTTGCTCTAGGCGTGAAGCTGACCCTGCTGTGCGTCGGCAAGCTCGGCGCGAGCCCCGAATCCGGGCTTGCCAAGGATTGGGCCCGGCGCGCCACCCAGACCGGCAGGGCGAGCGGTTTCGGACCGGTTGAGATCGTCGAGATCGAACCCCGAAAGGGCGGCCGTGCGGCTGAGGCCGAAGCCCTGATCCGCCGCTTCGGGACCGGGATGATCATCGCCTGCGACGAGCGCGGCCAGGCGATGCGTTCTCGCGCTTTCGCCGACCACCTGGCCAGGCTGCGCGACGATGGCGTTCAGCATGTCACCCTGGTGATCGGCGGCGCCGATGGCCTCGACGCCAGCGTCCTGGACCGCGCCAGCCTTGTCCTGGCCTTCGGGCCACAGACCTGGCCGCACGCTCTGGCGCGAGCGATGCTGGCCGAGCAGGTCTATCGCGCGGCGACCTTGATGGCCGGCCTTCCCTATCACCGCGACTAAGCGGGGCCGCAGATTCCCAATGCCGTCCGGGCCGAATTTCGCTATGGACGCAAAAGCCGCGCCTCATTTAGGGCTCGGCCCCAGGTCATGGCGATGGACATGCGAAACTATCTGCTGATTGGCGCGGCGTCCTTTGCGCTCGGCGCCGGCTCCATGGCCTACCTCGGCCAATCCGCCCGGGCCACCCCCGAGCCCAAGGCCGAGACCTATCACATGCTCGAACTGTTCGGGAATGTGCTCGACACCGTCGAGCGCGAATACGTCACGCCGGTGGACGACAAGAAACTGATCCAGGCCGCCCTCAATGGCATGCTCACCTCGCTGGATCCGCATTCGGACTATCTGACCCCCGAAGCCTTCAACGAGATGCAGGACGACACGCGCGGCGAGTACGGCGGCCTTGGCCTGGAGATCACCAGCGAGGATGGGGTGGTTAAGGTGATCTCGCCGATCGATGGGACCCCGGCCGCCCGGGCCGGCATCAAGCCCGGCGACTTCATTACCGCCGTCAACGGCCAGACGGTGCTCGGACTGTCGGTGAACGAAGCGGTCAAACAGATGCGGGGCAAGGTCGGCGAAGCCGTCACCCTGACCATTGTTCGCGACAAGACCGATCCCTTCGACGTCAAGCTGACGCGCGAAATCATCCAGCCCAAATCGGTCACCTACAAGATGGAGGACGGCGATCTCGGCTATGTCCGCCTGTCGGGCTTCAACGAGAAGGCCACGGAAGAGACCAAATCGGCGATCGAGGCGCTGAAGGCCAAGGACCCGCACCTGAAAGGCCTGGTGCTCGATCTGCGTAACAACCCGGGCGGACTTCTGGATCAGGCGGTGGGCATCTCCGACCTGTTCCTGTCTGGCGGTGAGGTGGTCTCGCAGCGCGGCCGCGATCCGCACGATATCGAGCGCTACAATGCCAAGCCCGGCCTGAAGGTCGGCAATCTGCCAATGGTGGTGCTGATCAATTCCGGAACCGCCTCAGCGGCCGAGATCGTCGCGGGCGCATTGCAGGATCGTCACCGTGCGGCGATCGTCGGCCTGACCAGCTTCGGTAAGGGTTCAGTGCAGACGGTCATCCCTTTGCGGGGCGGCCTCGACGGGGCGGTCAAGCTGACGACGGCTCGCTACTACACGCCTTCCGGCCGTTCCATTCAACGGACCGGCATCGAGCCGGATCTCGAAGTCGCTGAGACCCGCGAAGAAGCCCAGCAGGTGGCGAACGAAGCGTTCCAGTTCAGCGAAGCCAGCTTTCGAAACGCGCTGAGCGCCGGCACAGGCGAACGCCGTGAAGGTGCGCATGCGCCGGCGGAGGAGCCGCCGCAGGCCTTCGATGAAAAGAAGGGCGACTTCCAACTCGCCCGAGCCCTCGACGTCCTGAAGTACGGATCGGTGCAGGCCACGCCCAAATTGCCAAAGCCCGGCCCGACGCTCGCCGAGGCGGGAATACTGAAGGCGGCCCGGGCCACCCATCCGGCTGCTGCGGCGACTAAACCCAACAACTAGAGGTCTTCTCTAGCGTGGACTTAAGTCGCTATCGACCCAACGTCGGCGTGGTTTTGGCGCGCGGCGACGGCAAGGTCTGGCTGGGCCGGCGGGCCAATTCGCGCGGACCCCACAACTGGCAATTCCCGCAAGGGGGTGTTGACGCGGGCGAGTCGTTGACCCAGGCGGCGTTGCGTGAACTCGCCGAAGAGACCGGCGTGACGTCAGCCAAAATCATCGGTCAAACCAATGACTGGCTCGCCTATGAATTCCCGCCCGGCCACGCCCGATCGAAAATCGCGCGCGGTTGGGTCGGCCAGAAGCAGATGTGGTTCGCGGCGCGATTCGAGGGTGACGAGCGCGAAATCGATCTTGCCGCCCATCATCATGTCGAATTCGACGCCTGGCGCTGGGTCGACCTTGAAGCCACGCCGGATCTGGTGGTCGCCTTCAAGCGTGACACCTACCAAAAGGTGGTCGAGGCCTTTCGGCCCCTGGTCGTCCCTACTCTCGCCTGAGCGCCAGCCTGGCCAAGCCGAAGGCCGCCGCCACCGCCCACGCCGCTTCGGTCAGGAAGGCCGAGAGATTGAAGGCGAACAGCAGCGAATACATCACCAGGGACGCGCCGGCGAAATTCATCACCAGCGACGGCGCCCGCGCCGGATTCAAGCGGCCGAGCTGCGCGCCGATATAGGCCCCGAGCATCAGGACGACGCCGACCAGGCCCGCGGCGTCGGTGGGCCGCATCAGCTCGACGGGGTCTCGCTATAAACCATCGTGGAGGTGTCGGCATTGCGGTTCATCGGGCTGCCGTCGGCATGGCGGTAGGTGGTGATGAACATCGCCTCATGTTTACCCGTGTCGTCATGTTCCCACGACCGGGTTGTCAGCTGCTGATCGCCCTCGACGTTCTTGTCGTTGCGATAGAGAGTCCAGTTACGCTCCACCGCCGACCAGTTGTGAAGGGCGACCACGAGCGCCGCCGCCGGGGCTTCGGGATAAACCGGATGGACCATGTCGACGTGGCATTGGGTTGGGTTCGACCCTGGCGCCAGCAGAGTGAATTTATAGTCGCGGCGATTTTGCACATAGTTGTCGCCAGATTTCCGATAGCCGTTGGCTTTGGCCAGTTTGTCGAGGTTGCCGCCCTCGACCGAAGGAATGCAGACGTTCTGCAAGGTATCGAGCAGGGCGATGGCCGTCGGATCGGTCGGCGGCGCCGGTGGAGCGGGCGGGGCGACAGGGGGCGGCGGCGAGATCGCAGGCGTCCCCACCGTTCCTGGCGTCGCCGTCAACGGTGCGGCGGAAGCGCCTGGCGCGGATGCCGGCGGCGGCGATGCCGCGGGCGGGGTCGGGCTGGGAGCGCTCGCCGGCGGCGCGGCGACGGGCGGCGCGCCGGGTTGCATTGTGGTCTGGGCGAAGGCGATCGGACTGAAAGCGACAGCGGCTACAGTGATCAGGGTGCGCATGGCGTTCTCATCTTCTCTTCGACCTTGGCGGCCGGCTGTTTTTTCTAGTCACTCCCGCAGGGCGACCCCAAGCGGAATCTGCGGTCGTCTGGGTCGCAAGCTTCAGTAGACCTCGGCGACGGCCTCGGCGAGGATCGTCAGTCCTTCGGGCGTGACGTCGGCGAATCCACCTTGGATCTCGAAAACATGCTCCTCGCCGCCGCTACGCACGTGGATACGGCCTTCTCGCAGGGCGGTCATGAACGGCGCGTGACCGACGAGCACGCCAAAATCGCCCTCGGAGCCTGGCGCGTCGACCTGATCGACTTCGCCGCTGAACAGTTCGCGCTCGGGAGCGACCAGGGAAAAGTGCAGTTTGCCGTCGGCCATCAGGCGTCCTTAGCCATCTGTTCGGCCTTGGCGACCGCTTCCTCGATGCCGCCGACCATCCGGAAGGCGCTCTCGGGCAGGTGATCGTA
>DATBOH010000071.1:0-3309 GCA_036553915.1 Caulobacteraceae bacterium
AAGAGGACATCGTTCCCGGTGGTGACGAGTCCATTCAAGGTGATCGTCGATCCGATCGCCAAGCCGCTGATCGACAGGTTGGTGATGTTCGAGAAGCCATTGGCGGTGAGCGAGCCGTAGCCGCCGACGTTGGAGGTCGAATCGATCACGCCCGAGGTGATATCGAGCACAGTTAGGGGCGCCAGGCCGCCGAGGGCGGTCAGATTGAGGTTGAGACTGTCGATGCCGCCGGTCGCCGTGCCCGTCGCGCCTGTCAGGCCGGTGAACGGCGAACTGGCCGCGCTCCGCACAACGCCGGTATCAAGATCGAGGGTAGCGACGACAAGGTTGTTGTTGCTGGTCACGCCGACCACGGTCTGAGTGACGTTGTAGCCCGGCGGGGACGTGCCGCTGGAGACGCCGAGCGGACCTATGCCTACGCTCAACAGGCTGGCGATCGTGAGATTAGCGGCTATGCCGTCGCCGGAACTGCTGATGCTGGTTACCGCCGCCGCTGGCTGCGCTGCGACCAAGGCCAAGCCGGCCGCTGCAGCGGCAATGAGCGTCTGGAACGAAACATGTGAGATTTCATCTAGCTTGGCCATTTGCCGCTCCATTCCCCTGATAACCGTAACGAAAATGGTTCCTGAACTGACGAGCCACACTGACGCCGCATTGACGCCGCTGTCAAGGCGAGATCGGTAGGACTCTCGGTATTCGACATGATTTTGCTATGCATTCCGCCTGTTTTCGAAGCTTAACCGTGTCGAAATCCCTATATTGGATGGGCGTCGCTTCACGAGGCTGTGATGGATCCAGGCTCCGATTCTTACGGACTGCTGGCCCGCACCTGCCGTCACCGACGACTCAAGCTTGATTTTGAGCTTGTCGGCCGGCAAAACCGATTTATGGTTACATGAAACCAGCCGTGGGTTACATGTAACGATTGGAGCGCGCCAGTGACGGAGCCTTCATCCAAATCCTCAAGGTTAAAGGTGCGCGAACACCGCGGGCGCCTGAAGGCGCAAGGATTGCGGCTGATACAGTTCTGGGCGCCCGACGTGCGCTCCCCTGAATTTCGTCGGCAGGCGCACTTGCAGTCTCTGAAGGCCGCGATACAGGCGCCCGCGCCAGGCCCGCGCCCAAGGCGCGGCGAGGTCTGGCGGCTCAATTACCCTGATTGCGTTGAGGCAAGGGCGGTCGTGGTCCAGGACGACAGTTTCGATGGCACTAGCTCAATCGCCGTCTGTGGCTTGGTTGAGACCGAGGCCGAGGCCCCGCTGTTTCGGCCGCTGGTGCAACCCAGCGTGGGCAATGGGCTTGTGCGTCGCGCTCGGCTGATGGTCGGTCAGATCACCAACGTTTCGGCTTCGCGTTTCGTATCGCGGCTCGGAGCCCTCGACGACGCGGACCTGCGCCAGCTCAATCGCGCCCTTCTAGTGTTTATGGGTCTCGCCGACCATCGGCCGAAGCTAAGAGAAACGGCCGAAAAGAAACCTTAGCGACAACGGACGTTGTCTCGGTCGACCGCGTTGCCGATCGCCGCGCCGCCGATCGCGCCGAGCACGGTCCCCAATGTCTTGGAGCCGCCCGGGGCGATGACATCCCCTAGAACACCGCCGGCTATGCCGCCGACGATCAGTCCGGCCGTGCCATCCGAGCGACGGCAATAGTAGCGGCCATCGCTGCCACGATAGATGCGCTCGTCCCGCGCCATCCTTCGTTCCTGATAGTTATCACTGTCCCGATAATAGTGCGTCGCATCCCATTGCTCGTCCGGGCCCGGGCCCCGATCGTAGCCGGCGCGGTCGTAACCATCGCCCCCATAGGTCTCGCAGCCGCTCAGAAGCGCGGCGATGGCGAGCGCGGGGATGAAAAGGCGAGGGGTCATGTGCGTAGTCTCCGGTGGAGTTGAGGCAATTCGCCGTCCGCGCCTTTAGTTCCATTGGGCACCACCTTAAGGCTCGGCTGAAGTGTCACCCCACGGCGATCCGCGTTGAAGCCGGGGCCGAATCGTCAAATCGAAAAGCAGTTCAAGATCAACGGCCAATGGCGGAGAGGGGGGGATTCGAACCCCCGATACCCTTGCGAGTATGCCGCATTTCGAGTGCGGTGCTTTCAACCGCTCAGCCACCTCTCCAAAGGGCCGTCCGAGCGAACGCGCGGTGATAGCGACGGGGCCGGCCCTGTGCAAGTCGCGGTCTGGACCGCTTAGCCGGCGCGCCTTATCCCAGCCAGGCGATGCCCGCGCCCGCCCCCGCCGCCATCCGCCGCCCGCCGTGGCGATTGGCCCTCCCGGTCATCATCGTCCTGGCGTTCGGCGCGATCTTCGTGTTCGCCGAGCGCGGACCGATCGCCGCATCGCTGGCGCGGAACTGGCTGGCGCGGCTGGGGGTGCCGGCGCGCATCAGCGTCCGGCGACTCTCGCTCACCGGGCTGTCGGGATCGGTGTCGCTCGGCGACCCGGCCCATCCGGCGCTGACCATCGAGCGGCTTGACGCTGGCTACGCCATCGCCTGGCCGTGGGACGCCGGCGGTCTGGGCGTGCGCACCCGCAGCGCCGTTATGATCCATCCGCGCTTGAGCCTCGCCTTGACCGGGCACGGTCCGGACCTGGCGCCGCTGCAGCCGCTGATCGACTGGGCGCGCCGGCAGCCGCCCGGCGCCTTGCCCGACATCACGGTCCAGGACGGGCAGGCCAGCCTGGCGGGTCCTGGCGGCCACCTGACCCTGACCGGATCGCTGCGGTTCACGCATGGCCGGGTCGACGCCGTTCTGGCGCATCTCGCCCCGTTCCAGCTCAGCCAGGGCAACTGGAGAGCGGACGGCGCAGGCGGCCCGCTGACGGCGCGACGAACCGGCGATCGTTTAGGGACGCGGATCGGCCTGGGACCGTTGCGGATTGAGGGCCCCGGCCTGACCGCCGACGCTACGGAAGTCAGCGCCTCCGCCGACCTGCCGGCTGCGCTGGGGGCCGGACCGGCGGTGCTGGCGGTCGAGAGCGGCGGCCTGGCGGTGCGCCAAGCTGCCCTGGGCCTTTCCGGCGGCCAGGCGGCGGCGCGATTTGCCGGCGACTTGACGATGAGAGCGGGCGCCCTCGCCTGGGCCGGCCGAGGAAGCGGGGAGGTGCGCGCCAGCGCCATCGCCGCCGGGGCCGCCAAGGCATCCGGGACCTCGGCCAATTTCACTCTGACCGGCCTCAGGGCCGAGTGGGCTCGCGGCGCCGCGCGGCTGCGCGGCGCGGGCGCGGTCAGTCTCTCGACCCATGCGACGACGCGCGACGGCGAGGCCAATCTCAACGGCCGCAATCTGGCCCTACGCGGCCTCGAC
>DATBOH010000133.1:0-4166 GCA_036553915.1 Caulobacteraceae bacterium
GGCCCCCGGCCGCAACGAGCGCGCCATCTGGGCGGCGCTTGGAGCCGGCATGGAAAATGACTACGTCCGGGCCGAAATCGGCCTCGGCCCCGGTGATGAGGCCGCCCAGCCTTGGCGCATCGGGATAGCCGTCCGCGGCGAGGACCACGCAGATCGCCGCCTTGTCGCTCCAGACCGGAGGCGGCAGGGCCGAGAGTTCGCCGGTAGCCGCGGCCAGCAGGTAGGGGGCGAGATCGCTTTCCAGGCGAAACATCAGCACCTGGCATTCCGGATCGCCGAAGCGGGTGTTGAACTCGATGAGCTTGGGCCCCTCGGCGGTCACCATCATCTCGCAGAAGAGAACGCCCTGATAAGGCGCGCCCTCGCCGGCAATGCCGGTGAATGCGGGATCAATGAGGCTCCGGCGGGCGGCTTCGACCGTCGCTTCGGTGAGCACCGGGGCCGGGGAATAGACGCCCATCCCGCCGGTGTTCGGACCGACTTCGCCATCGAAGGCGCGTTTGTGATCCTGGCCGCCGCCGAAAAGGACGCTCGTGCGGCCGTCGCACAAAGCGAACAGCGAGGCAATTTCGCCATCGAGAAATTCCTCGATGACGACTCGCGCACCGGCGGCCCCGAAACGCCCCCCCAAAGCGTCATCTATGGCGGCCTCGGCGGCCTGTAAATCGGCGGCGATCACCACCCCTTTGCCGGCGGCGAGCCCGTCGGCCTTGACCACATAGGGCGGCGTGAAGCCGGCCAAAAACGCCTTGGCCGCCTGGGCTTCGTCGAACACGCCATAGCGGCCAGTTGGCAAGCCGTGACGCTCGGCGAAGGCCTTGGCGAAGGCTTTGGAGGATTCCAATCGACCGGCGGCCGCGCCGGGACCGAAACAGGCGATGCCGGCCGCTCTCACCGCGTCGCCAAGCCCGGCCGCCACGGCCAATTCCGGGCCGATGACCACCAGGTCGGCGTGTATCTCCCGGGCCAAGGCGACCTGACCCTCGACGTCGTCCGCCGGGACGGCGCGGGTCTCCGACAGGTTCGCCATCCCCGGATTGCCCGGCGCACAGACCAGCCGCGTGAGCAGCGGCGAGCTAGCCAGCTTCCATGCCAGCGCATGCTCGCGCCCACCCGAACCGACAATGAGGATATTCATGGCCTTGGCTTTGCGGCGGCCCCGGCCTCGGCGTCAAGTTGCGCCTGATTCCTCGGCGGCCATGGGAAAATAGGCGGCGAATCGTGAGCCCTGGCCCTCGACGCTTTCAACCGTCAAGCCGCCCCGGTGTCGGTTGACGATATGACGGACAATCGCCAATCCAAGGCCGGCCCCAGACCGCTCGCTGCTCTTTTGCCCCTCGACTCGATAAAATCGCTCGGTCAGGCGCGGCAGGTTGGCGCGGGCGATGCCGGAGCCCTGGTCGGCGACCGTGAAACGCGCATAGCGCCGGCCCGGCGTGCGGTCGGGCGTGAGCAGCGAGAAAGCCACGCCTTCGCCGTCGCTTGAGGTTGCGCATTCCGCCGTGGTCAATCCAACTTCGAGGACGAGCTGAATCACGCCGCCGGGCGAACTGTGCTTGAGGCCATTGTCGACGAGATTCTGGATTACCTGGAGGATTTGGTCACGATCGCCAGCGATGACGGCGGGGTCAGCCGGGATCGGATGGCGGGCGAGAACCACCTGGCGCTGCGCCGCCAGGGGCGCAAGGCCGTCGATGGCCTCGCCGATCGCAACGGAGAGATCGACGCGTCCGGTCGGTGGAATGTGCTCGTTGAGCTCCACCCGCGACAGACTGAGCAAATCGTCTATCAACCGGCGCATGCGGCCGGCCTGGCCCTGCATGATCTTGAGGAAGCGTTCGCGCGCTTCGGCGTCATCGCGCGCGTGGCCAAGCAGTGTTTCGATAAATCCGGCCAGCGAAGCTAGCGGTGTGCGCAGTTCGTGGCTGGCGTTGGCCAGAAAATCGGCCCGGGTTCGCTCCGCGCGGCGCAGATCGGTTTCATCGCGCAGGCTGACCAAGACCGCCGGTTGCTCGCCCGACCAGGCCAAGGGCTCGGTGCGCACACGCCACGCACGATCCTGGGTTCCGCCGCTGAAATACTGCGCGTGCCCGATTGCGCCATCGTAGAGAGCCTCATCGATCGCCGCCAGAACCTCGGGCGCGCGGACCGCCGCGCTGAGCGGACCTTCCAAACGCTGAATCTGAAAAAGCCCCCTGGCCGCCGAGTTGGCGAACAAAAAGCGACGGGCGCTGACGTCTGCGCGCGGCCCGCCGACGGCGAAGATCAGCGGATCGGAAGCCTGCTCGGCAATCGCGGCGAACGGCAGCGCCGGAGCAGCCGCGTTCGCTTGGCTCTCTACCCTGTGCGCATCGGTCGGCCGGCGGCCCAAAAGGGCCGCAGCGAGCCACCAGCGCCTCCTTTCGGCGGAAGATTGCGCCATGCGCCACTCCGGTTCTTCGCGCGATTCATAGACGACAGGCCTGTGTCGCGGCGATGACACTGTGAGCGACGTCGTTGGTTTGCCTTGAATCGCCCCCAGTTTCCCTCGTAAAAGCGACGTTCACCAAGTGCGTCCCGAGCGAGCCAAGAGTCCCGTTGATGAAGCGAACTATCCTGGCCGCCGCGGTGGCCGTTGCGCCCTTGCTCGCGGTTTCAGCGCCAGCTGTGGCGCAGGTCACCATCTCGGGCTCCCAAAGTACGCCGGTGACGACGGCGACGGCGAACAATGGCCAGCCTGCCAATGTCATCGTCAGCGGCAACATCTCGGTGACCGCGCCTGGGACCGACTTGACGCTCGATAGCAACAACACCGTCAGCGTCACCGGGACGCTGGGGGCCCAAAATCAGAACAACACCGTTGGCCTCGACATCGTCGGCGGCTTCACCGGCAGCGCCTCAAACTCCGGCGCGATCAATATCAACGAGAGCTACACGCCGCCGGCCGACCCCAACCATAATGGCCTCAATACCGGCGCTTTCGCTCAGGGCTCCAATCGGGTCGGCATCTTGGTCAGCCTGCCTTCGGCGGGCTCACCGGTGTTTGTCGGCGGCATCACCAACACGGGCGCGATCACGGTCCAGGGCAACAACTCGGAAGGCGTCTCGATCCAGGCTCCGATCAGCGGCGATTTCCTGTCGTTGGTGGTTACGCCAGCGACCACCCCCACAGGCTCGCCGACGATCGCCAACGGCTCGATCAGCGTCACCGGTCAGAATGCCATCGGACTGCAGATCACCCCCACCGGGGGCGTCGGCGGCAATATGCGGATCGTCAACGTCTCAGCCACGGGGCCAGGGGCTCAGGCCCTTGAGCTCAACGGCGCTGTCGGGGGGTTTTTGAACATTTCCGGCGCCGTGGTGGCCACCGGCTATCGGACCACGTCGCGCCAGACCAACCCGTTCCTGGCCGTTAACTACAGCCAGATGGAAATGCAGCAGGGCGGGGCCGCCGTCACTCTGGGGGGAAACGTCGGCGCCGGCTTCATTGTCAGCGCGACGCCGCCCATCCTCAGCACCACCAACCTCGATCTCGATGCCGATGGTGTCCCAGACACCTTGCAAGGCAATGGAGCGGTTGTTTCCTTTGGCGCCTCACCGGCAATCCAGGTTGGAGCGGCCAGCGGCGCCAATATTACGGTCGGTGCTTTCACCGCCAGCCACTACATCAGTCCCTATAACGCCAACACCTTTGGCGTGCCGGCGCAATTCGGCATGGTCATTCAAGGCCAGGTTCTGGCCCAGGGCCTTTTCGATCAGTTGACATCACCGAATTTGCTGGCCCCGGTCTCAGCTACAGCAATCCAGATCGGCGGACCGATCCTGATTACACCGCCGCTCTTCAGCTTCGACTCGAACAACCAGCCGACCTCGACGACGCCGGCCCCGGCGGTCTACGGCGCCAGCGGCCAGGTGAACATCGTCGGCGGCCTTTACAACAGCGGCACCATTTCGGCGGCTTCATTCCAGGCCGACGCCACGGGCATCCATCTTGGGGCCGGGGCGAATGTGCCGACCATCTATAACGATGGAGCGATCTTCGCCTCGTCGACCCAGGTTAATTCGGCGACCACCGTGACGGTAAATGGCAAGGGCATTCCCAACACCCCGGCCCCAGTTGCGGTCAATGTGGTGGCTATTCAGATCGATGCCGGAGCCAACATCCCGACGATCACCAACAACAGCGG
>DATBOH010000171.1:0-4109 GCA_036553915.1 Caulobacteraceae bacterium
CCCTGTTCACCAAGTTCGACATCAAGAAGGCCGGCTACGCCTATGGCTACGCCTACAGCTACGGCTATGGGCGCGGCTACGGCTTTGACTACGAGACCCCCGCGCCGGTCGGGCGTCTCGCCGGGCTGCTGAAACTGGCGCGATCGAACGCCAGCCGGCGCAGGGACGACTGATGGCCAGCCGCGCCGCGCTGGCCGTTGTGCTGGCGATCGGCGCCACCCTGGCCGCTCTCGCCACTTTGGCGCAGGGTGCTGCCGGAATACTGTCGGTCCGCGATCCGCAAGCGGCGGTGAACTGGCGGATAGCCGGCGGCGAGGCCTTCTCGGCCCTGGCCGAGCAGACGCTGACCGACCTCGGCCAGCCTGACCGCCTGGCCAAGGCGGCGGACTATGCCCGCGCGGCCCTCATCGCCGCGCCGCTCGATCCCCGCGCGGTGCGGGTGCTGGCCCTGGCGGCGGAGATCGGCGGCGATCACGCCGCACCGGTGCGCCTGATGCGCGTGGGCGATCAGCTTTCGCGCCGCGACCCGCTCACTCAGGTGTGGTTGTTCGAGCATGCCCTGCAGGGCCGTGACTGGCAGGCGGCGAGTCTCCACGCCGACGCCCTGATGCGTGGCGAATTTGATGATGTCGAGCGTCCGCTGGTGGCGACGATGATTCACACCATGGCCGAACCTGGCGCCTTGGCCCCGTTCGTCGACCGCCTGGCGGCGAACCCGGGCTGGCGGCGACCGTTCATGAGCACCCTCACCTGGACAGCGGAGAATCGCGCCCTGCCGGCGCGGGTCATGGCCATGCTGGCGGCGCGGGGCGCACCACCGACGGTCGAAGAGGCGGGCCAAGTGGTTGACCGCTTCGTCTCTGACCACGACTATAAAGGCGCTCGCTCGATCTGGCTAAGCCTGCTACCACGGGGCCAGACCGCGCCTGCGGAGGCGGTCTATAACGGCGCCTTTGCAAATCTTCCGGCGCCGCCGCCGTTCAACTGGCGGCTCAACCAGTCGGATGCGGCAGAGGCGGGATTTGGTCGCGCCGACGACGGGGCCAGCGCATTGCATGTGCTGGCGCGCCAGGCTGGCTCGGAGGCGATCGCCGAGGAGGCCCTGGTCCTGCCTCCCGGCCGCTATCGACTCACGCTCTCGGCCAGGGCCGAGCCTGGACTGACCGGAGATCTGTTCGCCTGGCGAATCGCCTGCGCCGAAGGTCAAGGCACGACGCTAGGCGAGGTGCGGCAGGCCGCCGGATCCGCGACCTGGCAAGGCTTAATCGCCGATTTCCAGGTCCCCTCAAGTGGCTGCGGCGCGCAATGGCTGCGTCTTTATGCCCTGCCGCGCGGCGACTTCCAGCCGGCCGAGGCATGGTACCGCGGCGCGAGCATCAGCGGCTTAACCGTATGATGGTGTCCGCGAGATCACCGCGTCACCAAGCACCAGGCGGTCCATCCGTGTGCGGAGGAAACAATCCAGCGCCTCCTCCGGCCGGCAAACCACCGGCTCGTTTTCGTTGAACGAAGTGTTGAGCACCATCGGCACGCCAGTGATCTGGCCGAAGGCCTCGATCAGCCGGGCGTAACGCGGATTCGCCTCGTGGGTGACCGTCTGGAGGCGGCCCGAGCCATCGACATGGGTGACGGCCGGTATGAGGGCGCGCTTTTCCGCCCGGATCTGAAACACCTGGCTCATGAATGGAACGGCATCGTCCTCCTCGAACCATTCGGCCGCCGCCTCGGCCAGCACAGAGGGCGCAAAGGGCCGGAAGCTCTCGCGGCGTTTGATCTTGGCGTTGAGGATCGCCTTCATGTCGGCGCTGCGTGGGTCGCACAGGATCGAGCGGTTTCCGAGCGCTCTTGGACCCCACTCCATGCGACCTTGGAACCAGCCCACCACCTCGCCGCCGGCGATCGCCGACGCGGTGCGGGCGCAGAGATCGGATTCATCGGCGAACGTCTCGATGCGGCAATCCGCTTCCGCAAGTTCGGCCGCCCTGGTTTCCAGCAGGCGCGCAAAGTCGGCGCCGTCAAATGTCGGGCCCAAGAAGGCGTGATCCATGGTGAAGGCGCGCCCGCCGCCAAGGCGCGTCCAGACCATCATCGCCGCGCCGATGGCGCCGCCGGCATCTCCGGGCGCTGCGTGGACATAGACGCGGCGGAAGGGAGTGCGCCGCCGGATCTTGCCGTTAGCGACGGAATTATTGGCGCAGCCGCCGGCAAGAGCGATGTCGGTCAACCCGGACAATTTCTGCGCCGACTCGATAAAGTGGAAGAACACCTCCTCGTAGATCGCTTGGGCCGAGCGGGCGATGTCCTTGTGGCGCTGGTCGATGGGGGCCTCTGGCGCACGTCTCGGGCCAACCAAGTCTTCGAGGTCCGGTGAAAACAGGTCGCCAAATTCCGGCGAACCGTTCTCCCATTGATAGGCCACGCCTTCGGAATGATGGCGGAAGAAGGCGAGATCGAGAGCGAATAGGCCATCGTTGGTCGGCCGCACAACCCGGCGCATCTCCTGGAGGAATCGTGGCTCGCCAAGGGGGGCCAGCCCCATGACCTTGTACTCATCGCCATAGTGGGGAAATCCCAGATGCTGGGTGATGGCCTGATAGAAGACGCCAAGGGAATGAGGAAAATGCACCCGACGCTCCACCGCCAGATGTGCGCCCGAGCCGACGCCCCACGCCGCGCTGGCGAAATCGCCGAAGCCATCTACCGAGACCGCCGCGGCGTCTTCGAAAGGCGATACCAGAAACGCCGACGCCATATGGGAAAGGTGGTGTTCGACGCCATGCGTGCGCCCGCGAAACGACTCCCCAGGCAGCGCCTTTTCCAGATGTTCGGCGATGGTCGTGCGCTGTCTGCGGATGGTTAGGCGCTCGCCGATCAGGTTCAGGCGGGGCCGGGATTGGAGGACATGGGCCGCGCGGCGGAGGAAATTGGCCCGATTGTCTTGATTGATGGCCACGTGGTCGATGTCGGCCAACCGGAGCCCCGTGTCGGCCAGGCACCAGCGCACTGCCTCACTGGGAAAGCCCGCCCAGTGCTTTATGCGTCGAAAGCGCTCCTCCTCGGCGGCGGCGATCAGGCGCCCGTCGCGCACCAGGCAGGCGGCGGCGTCGGCGTGGAAAGCATTGAGGCCGAGAATGAGCAGGGGCGGCGTCCCTAGCGGGTCTCAATGGCGTGGGCAGCCGCTGGCCGCCCGACCCGACGACGGCCGACCCAATAGAACCAGGCCATGCGCCAGGCGATGGCCGCGATCAGGGCGGCGGCCGCGCCCGAGGTCATCTCGACGAACGAGCCGCCCGGCTGGATGAGGGCGACGCAGGGCAGGAAGAACAGCACCATTCCACCGAAATCACCCTGCATCTCGGCCTTGGCCGCGCGTTTATCCAACCAAGCGATGACGAATCCCAGGAGAGTAAAGCCGACGACTATGCCGGCCCAGCCGAAATTGATGTAGAATTCCATGACATTTCCGACGCCCCAGGAGGTTTGCTCATCGAGATTGAGCCCGGTGGCGTCGGCCACCATGTGGGTGCTGCCGGCGACGACCTGTTTGTTGGCCCATGCGGCCCGAGGAACCAGGGCTTCGAAGCCGTCGCGCAGTGATTTGCCGTGGAGGTAGTCCGAAACGCCGTTGTCAAGACGGTCGGCGGCCACGCCGACAAAGTAGTTCTGATTGAGGCGGCCATTCAGAGCCCCAAGGTCGTCCAGATTTCCGGGATCGATGAAGTGGGCGCGACTCGCCGCGTCAGTAATCGTGGAAAGGCGGTCCCTCAACGGTGCTCCGCCCCACACAGATTGACGAATTTCCGGCCGACTCTCGAAATAGGTTACGAAGGTGCTGAGACCCACGACCAGTACTACCACAGCACTGATTGCCAATCGCCAGAACCTGCGGGTAGTGACGGTCAGGGAAGATATGACGACGATGACGGCCGCTGCTCCGTAGCTGAGGAAGCCGGCGTGCACTAGCGTCGCCACCGGATAAACTGCCAAGGCGCCGACCCAGAAGGCAATCGCGGTTGGTGCTTTCCTGGCTAAACCATCGCGCAATCCGATCAGGGCGCCCAGCATCCAGATGGCGCCAGCCTCGTGCACCAGCGCCCCCAGCGACGCGA
>DATBOH010000176.1:0-8342 GCA_036553915.1 Caulobacteraceae bacterium
CTTCGGAGCGTCGGCGGCGCATTACTGAGGGGGCCGAAGCGCTTTGCGCCAAGCGGGGCCTGTGCCTGGTCGCGGATATGGGCCTCCTGGAAGAGGTGGCCGGGATGGTTGAATGGCCGGCGGCGCTTATCGGCGACATCGCGCCCGAGTTCCTCGACCTGCCGCCGGAGGTGGTGCGCACCACAATGCGCGTGCACCAGCGCTATTTCGCCGTCGCGCGGCCGGATGGAACCCTGGCCCCGCATTTCATCGCCATTGCTAATCTGGAGACCGTCGACGACGGAACGCTGATTACCGCTGGCAATGTTCGGGTGCTGGCGGCCCGACTCTCCGACGCCCGGTTTTTCTGGAGCGAAGATCGGCGCAAGCCGTTGGAGGCGTGGCTCGAGCCCCTGGCCGGGGTGGTGTTCCATGCTCGATTGGGTCCGATGGCCGATCGGGTCGAGCGCCTCGCCAACCTGGCCCGCTGGATTGCTCCGCATATCGGCGCCGACCCCGATGAGGCGGCTCGCGCCGGCCGCCTCGCCAAGGCTGATCTGGCGACCGGCATGGTCGGCGAGTTCCCGGAGCTGCAGGGAATAATGGGCGGTTACTATGCAGCCGCAAGCGGGGAGTCCGAGGCGGTCGCCGCCGCGATAGCCGATCACTATCGGCCCCAGGGGCCATCCGACAGGGTTCCGAACGCGCCGGTTAGCATCGCCGTGGCCCTGGCCGACAAGGTCGACCTCCTGGCGACCTTCTTCTCAATTGGCGAGGCCCCGACCGGATCGCGCGATCCTTTCGGCTTGAGACGGGCCGCCTTGGGGATCATCCGAATCGTCACCGAGAATCGGTTGAGCGTGAGTTTGCGCGAACTGTTCGCCGCCAGCGGCTATCCTGACAATGGCCTGGAAGCCTTTGCGGCCGACCGACTCAAAGGTTTGCTGCGCGATCGCGGCGCGCGCCACGATCTGGCCGACGCGGTCCTGGCGCTTGGCGACGATGATTGCACGCGCATCGTCGAAAAAGTGGAGGCGTTGACCGAATTCCTCGCCAATCCGGCCGGCGCTGACCTGCTGGCCGCCTATCGGCGGGCCGGGAATATCCTCGACGCCGAAGCGCGCAAGGGTCCGCTGCCGGCGACCGAGCCCGGGCCGGCCCAAGGCGCCGAAGGCGCGTTTTTCGACGCGGTGCGGGCTACCCGAGTCGCGGTCCATGAGGCGCTGGCGACCGCGGACTTCAGGTCCGCCCTGGAATCTTTGGCCGAGCTTCGCGCGCCTATCGACCGCTTTTTCGACGAGGTGCTGGTCAATTCCCCGGTGTCCGCCGAACGCGCCAATCGCCTGTCGCTGCTGCAGGCCGCTCGTGCGGTCATGGGCGAGGTGGCGGACTTCGCCCGGATTTCGGTCTAGGAGCGGGGCATGAGCAGTCAATCCCGCAAGCAGGTGTTCGCCTTTGGGGGTGGCCGGGCCGAGGGTCGTTCGGCGATGAAGGCCTTGCTGGGTGGCAAGGGCGCCAATCTGGCCGAGATGTCGGCGCTGGGCCTGCCTGTGCCGCCCGGATTCACCCTTACTACCGAGGTCTGCAACCAATACTACCGCGACGGTCACGCCTTTCCAGAGGGCCTGAGCGAAGAGGTGTCCGCCGCCCTCACCGAGGTCGAGGCCCTGGTCGGGCGCCGGTTCGGCGATCCTGCCAAGCCTTTGCTGGTCTCCGTCCGCTCCGGCGCCCGCGCCTCGATGCCGGGGATGATGGATACGGTTCTCAACCTGGGGCTCAACGACCGGACGGTCGAGGGCTTGGCGGATCTGGCCGGCGACCGCCGGTTCGCCTTCGATAGCTACCGGCGCTTCATTCAGATGTATTCGAACGTGGTCCTTGGCCTCGACCATCACATGTTTGAGGAGATCCTCGACGACCACAAGGATCGCCTCGGCGTCACCGTCGATACGGGGCTGGCCGCCGAGGATTGGCAGGCCGTCGTCGGCGACTACAAGGCTCAGGTCCGCCAAGAGCTCGGTCAGGATTTCCCGGAGGACCCGCTGGCGCAGCTCTGGGGCGCGATCGGGGCGGTGTTCGAAAGCTGGATGAACGACCGGGCCAAGTTTTACCGCCGCATGCACGCCATCCCTGAGAGCTGGGGCACGGCGGTGAACGTCCAGTCGATGGTGTTCGGCAACATGGGCGAGACCAGCGCCACCGGCGTCGCCTTCACCCGTGATCCGGCTACCGGCGAAGCGACGTTGTACGGCGAGTTCCTGATCAACGCCCAGGGTGAAGATGTGGTCGCCGGCATCCGTACGCCCCAGGCCCTGACGGCAGAGGCGAGGCGGCGGATGAACGATATCGCCCCATCGATGGAGGAGGCGATGCCGGCGCTCTTCGACGAATTCGGCGATCTTGTGGCGCGGCTGGAAGGCCACTACCGCGACATGCAGGATATCGAATTCACCATCGAACAGGGACGGCTCTATCTGCTGCAGACCCGGACCGGAAAACGCACGGCGCGCGCCGCCCTCAAGATCGCTGTCGACCTCGCCAATGAAGGCGTCATCGACCACGACGAAGCCATCGCCCGCATCGATCCTGCGGCACTCGATCAGCTCCTGCACCCCACCCTTGCCCCTGGCGGCGAGCGCGACCTGATCGCCCAGGGCCTGCCGGCATCGCCCGGCGCTGCGGTCGGCAAGGTGGTGTTCACCGCCGAGGCGGCGGTGCGCGAGGCGGCCGCTGGAGAGGCGGTCATTCTGGTGCGCGAAGAGACCTCGCCGGAGGACATCCGCGGTATGGACGCGGCCCGCGGGGTCATCACCGCCCGCGGCGGCATGACCAGCCATGCAGCCGTGGTCGCCAGGGGAATGGGGCGACCCTGCGTCTGTGGCGTCGGCGATCTGGCCATCGATCGCATCGCCGGCCTGTTCAGGGTCCGTGGTCGCGAGGTCAAGGCCGGCGAGGTGATCACCGTTGACGGCGGGGCTGGAGAGATCCTGGCCGGGGCCGCGCCGATGGTCGAGCCGGAGCTTTCCGGCGACTTCGCCTTGCTAATGGGCTGGGCCGACAAGCGCCGGCGCTTGAAAGTCCGCGCCAATGCCGAGACCGAGGCCGATGCGCGCATGGCCCGACGTTTCGGCGCCGAAGGCATTGGCCTGGCCCGCACCGAGCACATGTTCTTCGAGCCCGGGCGCATCGACGCCGTGCGCGAGATGATCCTCGCCGACGACGAGGCCGGGCGTCGCGCCGCCCTGGCCAAGCTGTTGCCCATGCAACGTGGCGACTTCGTCACCTTGCTGACGGTCATGGAAGGCTTCCCAGTCACCTTCCGGCTGCTCGATCCGCCGCTGCACGAGTTCTTGCCGCATTCGGAGGCGGAACTGACGGCGGTAGCCCAAGCCACGGGCCTGGATACGGCCAAACTTCTTCGGCGCGCCGAGGAGCTGCGCGAAACCAATCCGATGCTCGGCCACCGCGGCTGCCGATTGGGCGTTTCCTATCCTGAGATTTATGAAATGCAGGTGCGGGCGATCATCGAGGCCGCCTGCGAACTCGCCGCCGCTGGACGCGCGCCGGCCCCGGAGATCATGCACCCGCTGGTCGCCAAGGGTGAGGAGATGGCCTATCTGCGCGCCCTCACCGATCGCGTCGCCGCCGAAGTGATGGCCGAGAGAGGTGTCACTGTCGCTTATAAGGTCGGGACGATGATCGAGCTGCCGCGGGCGGCGCTGACCGCCGATCAGCTGGCGGCCGAGGCGGAATTCTTCTCTTTCGGCACCAATGACCTCACCCAGACGACGTTTGGCATCAGTCGCGACGATTCCGGGCGCTTTCTGGAGGCCTATGTGAACCATGGCATCTTCGAGCAGGACCCGTTCGTGAGTCTGGATGTCGCCGGGGTCGGCGCCCTCATCCACATCGCCGCCGAGAAGGGCCGCGCGACGCGGCCCGACATCAAGCTCGGCATCTGCGGCGAACATGGCGGCGATCCGGCCTCGATCGCCTTCTGCGAGGCGGAAGGCCTCGACTACGTCAGTTGCTCGGCCTTTCGGGTCCCGATCGCCCGCCTGGCTGCCGCCCAGGCCGCTTTGGCGAGGGAGAAGCGACAATGAGCGATTCACCCCTCGAAGAACTCGAGGCGCATGAACACGCCCACCATGCGGTCGAGGGGCGCGAAGGCGGCTTGATCGGCCAGGTAACCCTGACCATCGCCGTACTGGCGGTGGCCGCCGCGGTTGTCGCCAGCCTCGAAACCACCGAAGGCGACCACACCATCATCGCCAAGAACCAGGCCGTGCTGGACCAGAATCGCGCCAGTGACGCCTGGGCCTTCTATCAGGCCAAGAGCCTCAAGAAGAACCTGTACGAACTGGCCGCCGACCAGGGCGGGGCCAAGGCGGCCAGCTACGCCAAGCAGGCGGCCAAGAACGCCGCCGACCAGGTCGGCATCCAGCGTCAAGCCAAGGCTCTGGAAGCGGGGCGCGATCAGGCCAATGAACAGGCTGAAAAGCTCGAGGTGCGGCACGGCTGGCTGACTATCGCCTCGACCCTGCTGCACATGTCGATCGCCATCGCCACCTTGTCGATCATTCTGACCCGACGATGGCCTTGGTTCGCGTCCCTGGCGCTGGCGGGGGTAGGGGGCGTCCTGGCCTTGATCGCCTATTTCTAAACGGTTTCGGCGGCGTCCCGCAGCAGCGGCAGAGCCAGGCCGCCCATGGCCTTGGCCGCCAGGCGTTCGCGACGAAACCGGAACAGTTCCGCCGGTCGCCCGCCGGTGCCCGGATCGATCCGCCTCAGCCCTTCGACGAGGCCGGAGCGCTCCACCGCGCGACGAAAATTCTGTTTGTGCAGAGCGACTCCGGCCACCGCCTCCACCGCGCGCTGCAGGGCGGAAAGGGTGAAGGCGTCACCAACCAGTTCAAAAGCTATCGGACGATATTTGAGTTTGCCGCGCAGGCGGCCCAGCGCCGTGGCGAGGATGCGGCGGTGATCGGAAATCATCGGTTCGCCAAAGGCGGGTTCGGGCGCGCCGCCGACGTCGCCGCGATCGCGGGCGGCTTCGGGCACGAGACCAGCCTCGAACAGCAACTCATAGCGCTCTAGCACCCGCTCTTCATTCCAGCGCTCGCCGTCGGCTGCGAACAGCAGCGCCGCTCGCGTCCGCCGCGCCGTCGAACGGGCCGCCCAGTGCTTGGGCGCCGGCCAGATGACCTCGCTGAGCGCCTCGGGCCGTCCATTCCGCCAGTCTTCCCACGGAAAGAACCGCGACCACGACGACCAGGCGGTCTCCGGCGCGCGGGTATCGACCGGCCCTGGGGCCAGCGCCAGGTAGCCTACCGAGATTACCCTTGCGCCCCCCGCGCCGACGTCGGCCAGGGGCGCATCGCGGCCGAGATCGCCGAAGGTGTAGAGCTGCTCGACGTATCCGAGGTCGAAGCGGGTTTGGCGGCTGACAAATTCGCGCAACGCCAGTTCGAAAGTGCGGTGTCCGATGGGATCGAAGGGTCCGAACGGCAGGCCAGCCTCGGTCGAGGCCCTTCCGGTCGCGGCGTCATGCGGGCGCACAGTCAGTACGCAGCCCTGGGCCTCGCGCAACGCCAGCACGACCGCCGACAGACCGATGACGATCATTCGCTGTCGACCGCCGAAATCGGTCCGGCGAATCCCGCCGCCGCGGAAAGCACCTCGAAGCGGGCCAGATAGCGTTCGGCCGCCTCGGCCGGCGACAGCGGGGCCATGTGGGCGTGAAAAGCGGGTGGCGGCGCGCCGAACAGGATGAGGGCCTCATCGGCGGCGAAGCCGGCTAGTTGGGTGGCCTCCAGGAAGGCGCTGGCCCGGTCGGCGGCCTTGATCAAGGCGTGGATTGGTCCGGGAACCTGAGCCGGCAGGCCGAAGCGAATATGAATGGCGCCCTCGAGCCGGCTTTCGAAGGTTTGGTAGTCTAGCCCCAGAGCCGCCTTGAACGGCGAGATCATGTCGCCGATTACATATTCGGCCGCATCGTGAAGCAGGGCCGCCAGGCGCCAGCGCGGCGCCAGACCCGGCCGCAGATGGGCGGCGATCTCTTCGACAACGACCGAATGTTGAGCCACGGAAAAGGCGTGGTCGCCCAGCGTCTGGCCGTTCCAGCGGGCCACGCGCGCCAAGCCGTGGGCGATGTCCTCGACTTCGATGTCCATCGGCGAGGGATCGATCAGATCGAGGCGACGGCCAGACAGCATCCGCTGCCAGGCTCTGGCCGCTGGCGGCGGCTTCGCGCTCTTGGCTCGGCGGGCCGTGGCGGGTTTCACGGCCACGCCAGGGCGGCCCGGGTCGCCTCGATCGCCGTATCGATCGCCTTGTCGTCGCCGGCGTAGAGGATTGAGCGTGAAGCAGAGACCAGCAGGCCGCGATCGTCGGCGCGACAACCCAGCCGCATGACTGCTTCGGCCGAGCCGCCCTGAGCGCCGATGCCCGGGACCAGCAGGGCGACATTTGGCGCGACGCTGCGCACCGTAGCCAGGTCTTCGGGCGCCGTCGCCCCGACCACCAACATGGCGTTGCCCATCGCGTTCCAGACCGTTTCAGCGCGTCGCGCCACCGCCTCGAACAGCGCGCCGCCATCGCTCAAGGCGTTCTGAAACCGGCCGGCGTCGGGATTGCTCGTCCGGCACAGAATGACCGCGGCGCGATCGCGGCGGCTCAGGAACGGCGTCACCGTGTCATCGCCCATATAGGGATTGACGGTCACCGCATCGGCGTCATAGCGCTCGAACGCCTCCTTGGCGTACATCTCCGCAGTCGCTCCGATATCGCCGCGCTTGGCGTCGAGGATCACGACCGCGTCGGGAACGCGCTGGCGAATATAGGCGATGGTCTCCTCAAGGTCGCTTTCCGCCGCAAGCGCCGCATGATGGGCGAACTGTGGTTTGAAGGCGGCCGCGCGGGCCCCGACCAGATCGACGATGTGGCGATTGAAGGCCAAAACTGGCCGCCGGGCGGTTGCGAAGACCGCCGGCATGAGCTCGGGAATCGGATCTATGCCGACGCACAGGGCTGAGCCCGATCGCTCCCAGGCGCGGCTCAGCTTCGCGGAAAAATCCACCCGGCCTCCTCTTGCCCGCGCATTAAGCGCGAGGGAACCGTCGCGATCAAGGCGCATTGGCGATGCTTGACAATTGTGTCTCGCTGACCAGCAGTCACAGCCGGCACTCCTGACGGGAAACGAGGCGGAATGGATTGGGCGCGCATCATGGCCCCGCTTTCCGGCGGTGAAGGCGATCGGGCGGTCGTCGCCGCCGCCAGGGCGCTTGCGGAGCCGTTCGGAGCTGAACTGGCCTGTTTTCACGCCCCGGCCGATGTCGCCGACCTCATTCCCTGGATGGGCGATGGTTTCACCGGCGGCGTCCAAGCCACAGCCGTGGAGAGCATCCGATTGGCGGCCAAGGAGGGCGAGGCGGCGGCCAGGGCCACGTTCGAAGCCTGTGACTATCAGAAAAAGACCTTCGCCTCGCTGAAATCGCCGGTCTGGTCGGCCCTGGCGATGGAGGGACGGCTCTCCGACATTCTGGTGTTCGACGACGCGTCGGCGCGGGGAAAGGGCTCGCTCGCCGAGGCCTTCCAGCAAACCGTGGCCGGCGAACAGCGTCCGACCCTCGTGGCCAGACCCGGACTTGCGGTGGGGGGTGTCGTCGCCGTCGCCTGGGACGGCGGCAAGGAGGCCAGCCGCGCCATGCGCACCGCGCTGCCGCTGCTGCAACGGGCCGCCAAGGTCGTAATCCTGACCGCGATCACGCCGACGGCCCGCAAATGCGATCCGCCGCGCCTGGGCGCCTTCCTCAGAGCGCGGGGGGTCGCCAGCGAGGTCCAGCTGGTGCAGGCTCAGGGCGAGGTGGCCCCGGCGCTGGTCGCCGCCGCCAAGGCCGCCGGCGCAGCCATTCTGGTGGCTGGCGCATTCGGCCATCCGAGGCTGAGAGAATTCATATTCGGCGGCGCCACCCGCACCTTTCTCAACGCGGACGGGCCGGCGCTTTTTCTCTCCCACTAAATGAAAACGGAGCTGGATGTGGCCCTCTCCCGCATTGTCATGCGCATGGCGCGCAACCCCGGCACCGAATTCGCCGGCGGAGACGATCATCGCGGCTATACGCTGGTCGCGCCGCTCAATGGGGAAGGCCGCTTGGACCCGGACGCCTATAGCCGCGAACGGGAAGCTTGCACGGTGCGCCGCTTCTCGCCAGACGAGGACCCCGCTGACGGTCGCCTAGAGCGTCGCGGTCAGCGCTGGTTCTTTGACTATGGGGATGGAGAAGCGATCGACGATGAGCCGGTGTTTCGCCTTGGGGAGCATCGTTTTGCGGTCGGCGAATATGTCACCGTCACCGACGAGG
>DATBOH010000220.1:0-12427 GCA_036553915.1 Caulobacteraceae bacterium
ACAAGCTGATCATGGAAGTGGAAACCAACGGCGCGGTCTCCCCGGTCGACGCGGTCGCCTACGCCGCCCGCATCCTCCAGGACCAGCTTCAGGTGTTCATTACTTTCGACGAGCCCAAGAAGGCCCTCGACGGGGAGATGAAGCCGGAGCTGCCGTTCAACCCGGCGCTGCTCAAGAAGGTCGACGAGCTGGAGCTCTCGGTCCGTTCGGCCAACTGCCTGAAGAACGACAACATCGTCTACATCGGCGACCTCATCCAGAAGACCGAGGCGGAGATGCTGCGCACCCCCAACTTCGGACGCAAGTCGCTGAACGAAATCAAGGAAGTCCTGGCCAACATGGCCCTGCACCTGGGCATGGACGTGCCCAACTGGCCGCCGGAAAACATTGAAGACCTGGCCAAGAAATTCGAAGATCAGATGTAAGCCGTTGCGGCCCGTCGCGAGACGGCCCGCGCCTTTGTGGAGATCGACATGCGTCACGGATATACCCGCCGCAAACTTGGCCGCACGTCGAGCCATCGGACCGCCATGTTCGCCAACATGGCCGCCAGCCTGATCAAGCATGAGCAGATCGTCACCACCCTGCCCAAGGCCAAGGAACTGCGGCCAGTGGTCGAAAAACTGGTCACCCTGGCCAAGCGCGGCGACCTTCACGCCCGCCGCCAGGCGATCGCCCAGGTCCGCGATGTCGCCCAGGTCGGCAAGCTGTTCGCCACGCTCGGGCCCCGCTACGCCTCGCGCGCTGGCGGCTATATCCGGGTGCTGAAGGCCGGCTTCCGCTACGGCGACAATGCGCCGATGGCGGTGATTGAGTTCGTGGATCGCGACGTCGAGGCCAAGGGCAAGGATTCCGGTCCGCGGGCGGAAGCGGCCGGCTAGAGAAAACCCCGTTCCATCTGTTCCTTGTAGCGCACCAGGCTCTAACCCTCGCGGGCGATCACCTCGACCTTTTCGAGCGTCACCAGGCCGACCTCGGCCAGCGCCGCCATCGCCTCCGCGAATGGCCGCAGACGCTCTTCAGCATCGACGATCTCGATCACCAGCGGCAGCTTGGGCGTCAGATCGGCGAGCCGGGCGCTGTGCACGCGCGCGTGGCGCCCATAGCCCATGGGCCCGCGCAGCACCGTCGCCCCAGCCAGCCCCGCCTGGAGGGCCCGCATCACGATCGCTTCGTGCAGCGGCCGGCGATCGAGTCGCTTGCCTTCCTCTGCAAAGATGCGCAGCAGGCTGGCGGTCATGTTCCACCTCCACGGGTGGCCCCGAGGCTCCCGGCCGCGGCGACACCCAGCCACACCGCCAGCAGGCATAAGACGACCGATCCGGCGATGTTGAGGCCAGCGGCGGCCAGCTCGCCCTGGCGGGCCAGAGTCAAGGTCTGGTAGCTGAAAGCTGAAAAGGTGGTGAAGCCGCCGCACAGGCCGACCATGACGAATTCGCGCAGGCCGGGCGCCGGCACGATTCGTCCATCCGGACCGGTGAGCATGCCAAAAAATCCGATCACGAACGAACCGGCGATGTTGATGGCCAGGGTGCCGACCGGAAAGTCCTCACCAAACCAGGCGGCGACCAGGTTGGTCAGGGCGAAACGGCCCATGCTGCCAAGCGCGCCGCCGACAGCGATCCAGAGATAGGCGTTCACGCGCTTACCTTCACGAGGTCGGCTGAACGGTCAAGGCGTGGCCGTTCTCTTCACCGGGATTCGAGAAAGCTTCCCGATCCGCCAGATGCAGCCGATCCAGATGCTTGACAAATGCGGAAATAGTTGCCACCTATCGCAAATAATCGGAGACACCGACGATGTCCGAACGATCCCGCCCCACCCTGGCCAGCGGCCTGGCCTATCGCGATCCGGCGGCGGCGCTGAGCTGGCTGGAGAAGGCGTTTGGATTCGAAATCACCATGGTGGTCGAGAACCCCGACGGCTCGATCGGTCATTCCGAGATGCGCCTGGGCGACGCGCTCATCTATGTCGGCCGCGAATGGGACGAACACCATCGCAGTCCGGTCGCCAATGGCGGGGTCAATACGCAATCGCTGCATATTCAGCTGCCCTCGGGGATCGACGCCCATTTCGCCGTCGCCAGGGCGGCCGGGGCCAAGGTCCTGCGCGAACCGGAAGACCAATTCTACGGGGATCGAAACTACGTCGTCGCCGATCCCGAAGGTCATATCTGGAGCTTCGGCCAGACCGTCAAGGCAATGACCTTCGCCGAGATGCAGGCGGCCGGGGGTCGGCCAGTGCGCGACCATCTTTGAGGGGAGTGCCGGGATGAGCTCCGTCTTCACTCCGCAGATATTCTATCGCGACCCCAGGGCCGCCATCGCCTGGCTCGAACGGGCCTTCGGCTTCGAGACGACCTTGCTGGTGACCGACGACGCCGGCGCGGTGGCGCACGCGGAAATGGGCCTGGGGCTCGGGCGCTTCAACATCGGCGCGGAACTCGCCTCCAACGACATTCTCGGCCCGGCGCGGATGAAGAGTCCGGCCTCGCTGGATGGCCAGGGAACCCAGTTCGTGCGCGTCGCGCTGGAGAGCGGCCTCGACGCGCATTGCGCCACCGCCGAGGCGGCCGGCGCGCGCATCACGCAACGCCCCGAAACGCAGTTCTATGGCTCGCGCGTTTACCGCGCCCTCGATTCTGAAGGCCACGTCTGGACCTTCGATCAGCCGGTGAGCGAGGTTCCGCTGGCGGCGATGGAAAGCGCTTCCGGCCTCAAGATCACCCGCCCGGCCTGAAATGACCGCTCTCGACCGCACCCTGGCGGCGCTCGCCGATCCGAAGCGCCGCGCCGTGGTCGAGGCGTTGCGCGAAGGTCCCAGCGCCGCCGGCGTTCTGGCGCGTCGTGTCGGCGTCAGCCCATCGGTTATGAGCCGCCACCTGCGGACCCTCCGCGAAGGCGGCCTGGTCGAGGAAAGCCATCCGGAGTTCGACACCCGGGTGCGCGTCTACGCCTTGCGCGCCGGACCGATGGGCGAACTGATCGCTTGGCTTGAGGCGGCTGAGCGTGGCTGGTCCGAGCAACTGGCCGCCTTCAAGGCCCACATCGAGCGATGAGCTCGCGGATCCTGGTCGCCCTGCGCGTCGACGCCACGCCGGCGCGCGCCTTCGCCGCCTTCACCGGCGAGACGACCGCCTGGTGGCGGCCCAATGGCATTTTCCGCTTCACGCCGCGAGCCGGCGGCCAGGTCGGCTTCGAGCCGGGGCCGAAAGGGCGGTTCATCGAGACGCTGCCGAACGGCAAGGTGTTCGAGATCGGCCAGGTGAGGGTATGGGCGCCGCCGGATCGGCTGGTGTTCGGTTGGCGCCAGGCGACCTTTCTGCCGGGCCAGGACACTGAGGTCGAGGTGCGCTTCGAGGCGGTGGGTGACCAGACCCGAGTGACGGTTGAGCATCGCGGCTGGGACAGTGTTCCAGCCGCTCATGTCGCCCGCCATGGTTTCCCAGCCGCGCAATTCCTGCAAAGACACGCCGAATGGTGGAGCGCGCTGCTCGGAGCGCTGGCCGAACGGCTGGAAAAGGCGAAATCATGAGCGAGTTGGCGGCCGCCGCTCCGCGCCAAAGCCGCGCGGCATTCGGCTTCGTCTTCGCGACCGCGCTTCTGAACGCGATTTCGTTCGGGATCATGATTCCGATCCTGCCCAATCTGATCAAGCAGATGACCGGCGGCGACACCGCCTCTGCCTCGGAATGGAACGTGCTGTTCGCCACCGTCTGGGGGGCGATGCAGTTCGTGTGCGGCCCGGTGCTGGGCATGCTCTCGGACCGTTACGGTCGCCGGCCGGTCATGCTGATCTCGATCTTCGGCCTGTTCGCCGACTTCCTGTTCATGGCCTTTTCACCCAACCTGTGGTGGCTGTTCGTTGGCCGGATCCTGAACGGCGCCACCGCCGCGAGCTTTTCCACCGCCAACGCCTACGTCGCCGACATCACCACGCCGGAGCAACGGGCCCGCAATTTCGGCCTGCTCGGATCGGCGTTTGGTTTTGGCTTCATGATCGGCCCCAGCATCGGCGGAGTGCTGGGCGAGGTCAGCCTGCGCTTGCCGTTCATCGCCGCCGCCGGCCTGTGTCTGATCAACTGGCTCTATGGGCTGTTCATCCTGCCCGAGTCCCTGCCGCCAGAAAGGCGCACGGCGAGCCTGGCCTGGTCCAGGGCCAATCCGGTCGGAGCGCTGAGCTTTCTCCGCGGCCATGGCGAGGTGCTGGGCCTGGCCGGGGTCGGCTTCCTCAACCAGCTCGCTCAGACGGTGTTGCCGACCATTTTCGTGCTCTACGCCGGCTATCGCTATGGCTGGGGCCCAGGGGTGCTCGGATTTACCTTTCTGGCCTCGGGCGCGTGCATGATCGCGGTGCAGATGTTCCTGGTCGGGCCGGTGGTCAAACGGCTCGGCGAGCGCGGCGCGGTGCTGATTGGCGCGGCGCTGGGGGCCCTTGGCTTCTCCATCTATGGCTTTGCGGCCAAGGGTTGGGAATATGCGGTGGCGATTCCGATTTTCGCCGGCATCGGCCTGATGCAGCCGGGCCTTTTGGGACTGATGAGCCGGCGCGTCGGTCCGCGCCACCAAGGCCAGCTTCAGGGCGCGGCTCAATCGCTGCAGGGCGTCGCCTCGATGATCGGGCCGAGCCTCTACGGCCTGACCTTCGCCTGGCTGGTGCGCCGCGATGCGGCGCTGCATTTCTCCGGCGGGGCCATTGAAATTTCGGCCGCCCTGCTGGTGATAGCGTTGCTCATCTCAGTGAAGATCGCCCGGCCTGCGCCGGAGTCGGAGGGAACCGCTTAGCGGCGCCATGATTGCGTCCAAGGCATTGGCGACAAAAGGCCTTCAACAAGGAACGCTCGCATGCGCCAACCCGTCTTGGCCCTGATACTGATGATTGCCGCGGCCCCGGCCCTGGCCCAGGCGCCGCGCGAGCAGGCGCCCACGGACGCCGGCGCCATGCGGCTGTCGTTCGCCCCGATCGTCCGCCGGGTCGCCCCGGCCGTGGTCAACGTCTATTCCAAGCGCGTGGTCCGCCAGGCCATCGATCCGTTCTGGGGCATGTTCGGGGCCCAGGGCGAGCGCACCGAACGTTCGCTGGGTTCGGGCTCGATCGTGCGCCAGGATGGCGTGATCCTCACCAATCACCACAACATCGCCAATGCTCAGGAGATCATGGTCGTCACCGCTGATCGCCGCGAGTGGCCGGCCACGGTGCTGCTCGACGACGCCAGGGCCGATCTGGCGGTGCTGAAGATCGACACCAAGGGCGAGCGCCTGCCGACCATCACCATCGACGACGCCAGCGCCCCGCAGGTCGGCGACCTGGTTCTGGCGATCGGCGATCCGTTCGGGGTCGGCCAGACGGTCACCAATGGAATTGTCTCGGCCCTGGCCCGCTCCGAGGTCGGGATCAGCGACTACGCCTCGTTCATCCAGACCGACGCGGCCATCAATCCTGGCAACTCCGGCGGGCCGCTGGTCGACATGACTGGCAATTTGATCGGCGTGAACACGGCGATCATCTCGGCTTCCGGAGCCTCGGCCGGCGTCGGCTTCGCCATTCCCGCCGCGACGGCGCGCCAGGTCGTGCAGGCGGCGATGGGCGGCGGCCACGCGGTCGTGCGGCCGTGGCTTGGCGTCAGGACCCAGGCCCTGACCGGCGAGATGGCCCGCAGCCTCGGCCTGACCGCGCCACAGGGTGTGGTGATTACCGATGTCTGGCCGGGCGGTCCGGGGACCCGGGCGGGTCTGGCGCTGGGCGATGTAATCGTCAGCGTCGATGGCCACGAGGTCGATGACGACGGAGCCCTCAATTTCCAGGTCGGAGCCCTTCGCCCGGGAGCCGAGGCGACCCTGACGGTGCGTCGCAACGGGGCCCCCGCCAGGACCGTCGTCGCCAGGGTCGAGGCGCCGAGCGCGGTCCCGGCCGCCGATGCGATAACGGTGAGCGGGCGCAATCCGCTGGCCGGAGCGACGGTGGTCAATTTCTCGCCGGCCGCCGCCATCGACGCTGGCGTCGATCCGTTCTCCGGCCGCGGCGTCATGGTGACCAAGGTCGATGGCGGCATGGCCCAGAATCTCGGCCTGAAGGCCGGCGACTTCATACGCGAGATCAACGGCCGGCCGATCAACGCCACGGCGGATCTGGCCGCGGCGGTGCGCGGGACTCAAACCGCCTGGGCCCTGACCATCGAACGCAACGGACAGAGGATTACGGCGCAGTTCAGCGGCGGCTAGTGAGACGGCGGTTTGGGGCTTCCCCTGACGCACCTCTGCGCTTCCTGCTACCCTTGGAACCATGAGCGATCTCTTCGAGGCCGCCGGGCTGGCGCCCGAGGCGCCGGCGCCGCTTGCCGACCGCTTGCGTCCGACCAGCCTCGATATGGTCGTCGGCCAGGACCATCTGCTCGGCCCGGAAGGCCCGCTCCGGCGCATGGCTGAGGCCGGACGGTTGGCGTCGATGATCCTGTGGGGCCCACCGGGCACCGGCAAGACCACCGTCGCCCGGCTGCTGGCCGACGCCGCCGGCTATGAGTTTCAGCAGATCTCGGCGGTGTTTTCCGGCGTCGCCGATCTCAAGAAGGCGTTCGAGGCGGCGCGGCTGCGGCGCGTCTCCGGCCACGCGACGCTGCTGTTCGTCGACGAGATCCATCGCTTCAACCGCGCCCAGCAGGATGGCTTCCTGCCCTTTGTCGAGCGCGGCGTGGTGACCCTGGTCGGGGCGACGACCGAGAACCCGTCTTTCGAGCTCAATGGGGCGCTGCTTTCGCGCTGTCAGGTGTTCGTGCTGCACCGGCTCGGGCCGGAATCGCTGGAACTGCTGCTGGCGCGCGCCGAGGTCTTTGAGGGCCGCGCCCTGCCGGTCGAGCCGGCGGCGCGCCAGGCCCTGAGCGCCATGGCCGACGGCGACGGCCGCTATGTGCTCTCTCTGGCCGAAACGCTGTTCACCACCGTCCCGGCCGAGGCCAGGCTGGCGCCGGCGGAGATGGCCAAGGTGCTGCAGAAGCGCAGTCCAGCCTACGACAAGGATCGTGAGGAGCACTACAATCTGATTTCGGCGCTGCATAAGTCGGTGCGTGGCTCCGATCCCGATGCGGCGCTCTATTGGCTGGCGCGGATGCTGGCCGGCGGCGAGGACCCGCTCTACATCGCTCGCCGCCTGGTGCGCATGGCCATCGAGGATATCGGCGAGGCCGATCCGATGTCGCTGTTGCTGACCACGGCGGCCAAGGAGGCCTATGACTTTCTCGGCAGTCCCGAGGGGGAGCTGGCGCTGGCCCAGGCGACCGTGCACATGGCTGCCGCGCCCAAATCCGTCGCCGTCTACAAGGCGTTTAGCGCGGCGAGCGCCCTGGCGCGGGAGACCGGTTCGCTGGCTCCGCCGGCCCACATCCTCAATGCCCCAACCAAGCTGATGAAGTCCCTCGGGTACGGCAAGGACTACGTCTACGATCCGTCGACGGAGGAAGGCTTCTCCGGCCAGGATTATTTTCCCGACGGCGTGGGTCGGCGGCGATTTTACGAACCTAAGGGCGAGGGCCAAGAGGCCAGGGTCAAGGAGCGGTTGGAACGCTGGGCGGCGCTGAGGAGCAGTAGTGGCGGCTAAGCGGGGCGCGACCCGTCCGGCGCTTTCGGCCGAGGACATCGCCTTCGTTCGCGCCCTCGTCATCCATCAGGACGCCGACATCCTCGCCCTGGCCAAGCCGGCCGGCCTTTCCAGCCAGGGGGGCCGCATCGCCACCCCGACGTTGGATGAGCTTCTGACCGCCTTCGCCAAGCCCAGCGGCGTCAGGCCGCGTCTCATTCACCGCCTCGATCGCGGCACCTCGGGGATCATCCTGGCCGCGCGCAGCCAGCCGGCCGCCGCCTTCCTCGGCAAGGCGATGATGGCCCGGCGGGTGAAGAAGACCTACCTGGCCATCGTCGCGCCGGGGGCGCCGAAGCCGGCGGCGGGCGAGATCGACGCCGCGCTCGTTCGCCAGGACATAGGCCGCGAAGCCTTCGTCCGCGTGGCCGCCGCGGAAGAGCCTGGGGCGCAAGCGGCCCGCACCCGATACCGCACCCTGGTGGCGGACGCCGACGCGGCGCTTGTGGAGTTGGCCCCGCTCACCGGCCGCATGCACCAGATCCGCGTGCACCTGGCGTTCCGGGGCCGACCGATCGCCGGCGATGCTCGCTATGGCGGCGCGTTGCGACTCAAAGGCGTGGCTGTCGAGCGGCTGATGCTCCACGCCCTGGCGTTGCGCTTCCCCCACCCGGCCGGCGGCGAGATGCGGTTGGAGGCCCCGCCGCCAGAGGATTTTTCGGCGCTAACCGCCCGCCTCGGAAGGTGACGGCTCGCGGCGCTGGCGGCTATACCGATCGGCGATGACGGTTGAGGTCAAGACGCTGGTGGTCGGGGAGGGCGAGGACGGTTCGCGTCTCGACCGTTGGCTGCGCCGGCGCTGGCCGCACCTGGCTCAAAACCACATTCACAAACTGGCCCGTAGTGGCCAGCTTCGCGTTAATGGAGCCCGGGTCAAGGCCGACAGCCGCCTCGCCGCCGGGCAGATCGTGCGGGTGCCGCCACTCCCGGACGCCGCCCCGCGCCAGGGGGGACTGGGCGCCGCCGACATTAGCTTCGTGCGCTCCCTGGTGCTGTACGAGGACGAGGAGGTGCTGGTCCTCAACAAGCCGGCGGGCCTCGCCGTGCAGGGGGGGACCAAGACGCCCCGGCATCTCGATCGCCTGCTCGCGGCCTTCGGGGAGGGTCCCGAGCGTCCCCGGCTCGCTCACCGGCTCGACCGTGATACCTCCGGCGTGCTGGTGCTGGGCAAGAGTCCCAAGTCGACCGCGGCCCTGGCCGGCGCCTTTGCCCACCGTCAGGCCGAGAAGACCTATTGGGCGCTGGTGGCCGGCAATCCCAAGCCGGCGCAGGGCACGCTCGATCTGCCGCTGGCCAAGCTCGGGATCGGTGATCGCGAGCGGGTCGAGCCGATCGAGGCGTCCGATCCGCGCGCCGAGGCGGCCGTGACCCAGTACGCCATGCTCTCGCGCGCCGGCCCCGCGGCGGCTTGGATGGCGCTGCGACCGCTGACCGGCCGCACCCATCAGCTTCGAGCCCACATGCTCGCGCTCAGCCATCCGATCCTCGGCGATCCGAAATACGCCACGCCGGAATCACAGGCGTTGTCCGGCGACCTGAAGCTGCAGCTCCATGCCCGGCGCCTTCGGCTCGCCCATCCGGGCGGCGGCCTGATCGATGTCGAGGCCCCGATCGGCCCGGAGATGAAAGCCGGGTTTGCGGCCTTCGGATTCGCGCTCGACGAGGCGCGCGAGATCGAATTTCCAACCTGGAGGAGGGGACGACATGGTCGGTGAACCGGGTGCGACGGCGCACGTGCGTGACAGCGGGCCTGGCAGCCTCAAGGTCGCCATCGCCGTGGCCGGTCAGAGCTTCGCGGGCGATGAGCCGCTGAGCGCCGGAGGCACGGGATGCGGGCCGGCCCCGCACGATCTCCTGGCCGCCGGCCTCGCCGAATGCACCGCCCTGACCCTGCGTCTCTACGCGGACCGAAAGGGCTGGCCGTTGACGGCCATCGAGGTCGAGGTCGTGCACGAGCGGGATTCGCAGGCCAGCCCCAGCGATCTGTTCCGACGCACGGTCCACTTGACCGGCGAACTCAATGCCGAACAGCGCGCCCGATTGCTGGAGATCGCCGAACGCTGTCCGGTGCACAGGACGCTGACGGCCGGGTCCAGGATTGAGACGCTGCCTGGCCTTGATGTTTCACAAAGGTCCGGCGCGGTTTAGGCCATCCGAACCGAACGCTGGATTCGAATCGCCGCGCCCAGTCCGGCGACGCCCATCAGCAGCAAAGCCCATGTCGGCGTTTCCGGCACGGCGGTCCCGAACTCGATCTCCGCAATGTTGAAAGTCGAGGACGTGAAGGTAACTGACGAGAAGGGCGTCGATGAGGTGATGCCGAGGAAGCCAAAGGTTGCGGTGTCATAGGCGGAAAAGGTCACTGTGCCGGACTCGGGGCCGGCGCTGATGGTGGCCGCAACCGGCAAATTGGTATTGGAAAAGATGCCGACTGCGGTCACTGGGGACGGAAACGTCACCGTGAACCCTTCGTTGGAATAGAAGTAGTCATTGGCGTTGAGCGGCAACGGAGTCTGCAGCGCCGCCAGACTTTCTCCAGAAAAGCTGTTGTAATCGTTGGTGATCACCCCACCCAGACCCGACGCTGTATTGAAAGAGTAGGTTAGACCGCCGAGGGTGCCCCCATTGGCGATCGGCGTGCCGGCGGAGTAGGCGCCGTAGTTTTCGACGGTCAGGCCCGATGTTACGGCGGAGAAGCCACTTGAACTGGTGAGGATCCCTGCCTTGGCGGTCGAAACAACACCACAGATCGCCAATGTGAGGAACGACGCGGTCAGCCACCGCTCAGAACGCTTCGACATTCGCCGCCTCCCGATTGCTTAGGAACGGGCGACCCGTTTGGCCACCGAACAGCGGTAACCCTAGGCCCGGATGGGGCGACTGACAATGTGTCATTTTGGGGGCGGTGTGACGCGCTCCATCATCCCGCGTGCGCCCGGAAATCGCGTTTTTCTGTGCAAGGCGTCGCGCAGTGCTCAAGCTTCTAGCTGAAAGCAGCAACGAGAGGCCGCACGAGGCGAAAGAGCGAACTTTAGGCGGCCGGCTGAGCTCGATGCTCGGTCTCGACCACTTCCGGCCTGGGGACTGGCTTGGTGATCTGCGGTTGCGGAGCCGCCCGTTGCAGACGCAGGGACCGGCCCTGGAAGAACGCTCCGGTCTCGATCGAAAGTTGCTCGTGGGTGATGTCGCCCTCCACATGGGCGCCGCCATAGAGGCGAACCTGCTTGGCCGTGATCGCGCCGGAAACCCGGCCGCGCACTTCGACCGCCTCGGCGTACACGCCGCCCTCGACATGCCCGCCTTCGCCGACCGTGACCCGCTCGACCCGGACATCGCCGGCGATCGAGCCGTCGATCTGTACGTCAGAGCCGCCGGTGATGCTGCCCTCAAGCTTGAGGTCGCTGGCGATCAGCGACGGCGTGCGTTTGGCCCCCAGCGCCGAATGCGGCGCCTCGTGCGCAGCGCCATTGGCGCCATTGGCCGGGGCCGGCGGAGTAGTCTGGGGCGATTGGGGTTTACTGAACATGCTGAGAGCCTCGCTGACGGAACGCGCCGCCCCCTTGATGTCCGGCGGCCGTTAACCCTAGACCGGTCCTTTCCGCTACGCCAGCCGTTGAACCTAGGCCCTTTTGAGGCGCCGCACGGCTTCCAGGACCGCATCGGCATGGCCGGCGACCTTCACTTTGCGCCAGATCTGGGCGATCGTTCCCGCCGCATCGATAAGAAAGGTGGCCCGTTCGATTCCCATGTAACGGCGGCCGTAGAGGCTCTTCTCAACCCAGACGCCATAGCGCTCGACGATGTCGTCGTCCTTGGCCGAGCCGAGGAGCGGCGAGAGCCCATATTTGGCCGTGAACTTGGCGTGGCTGGCCACCGAGTCCTTGGAAACGCCGACCACCACCGCGCCGGCGTCGGCGAAATCCTGAGCGGCGGTGGTGAAAGCCTGAGCCTCCGCGGTGCAGCCGGACGTGTCATCCTTGGGATAGAAATACAGCACCGTCAGCTTGCCGCGCAGATCGTTGAGCCGCACCGGGCCATTGGCGCCGGGCAGGTCGAAATCGGGCGCCGGTTCGCCGGCCTTGAGTTCCACGGTCACAGTCATCTCCTCACCAGCAGGCGCTTGCGGACCTGGCCGCGGCGCAGTTCCGCCGATTCCGCTGTTATCTCCACCAGCTTATTTGGATCGACCAACTTTTTACCGTCGATCCTGAAGCCGCCCCCGGCGATTTGACGCCGAGCGTCACCTTTTGAGGATGCGAATCCAACTTGAACCATGAGATCGGCGTGGGTCATTTTATCGAGGACCCCCCCGGTGATCGTAACAGTTGGCAGATCATCGGAAAGCAATCCAACTTCAAACACGGTGCGAGCCGTCTCGGCGGCGACGGCCGCGGCGGCCTCGCCGTGCAGCAGGGCCGTGGCCTGGATTGCCAACGTTTTTTTGGCCTCGTTGATCTCCGCGCCCTTGAGGGCTTCGAGGCGGGCGATCTCGGCCAGGGGCAGGTCGGTGAACATCTTCAGGAACCGGCCGACATCGGCATCCTCGGTGTTGCGCCAGAACTGCCAGTAGTCATAGGCGCCGAGCAGCTCGGGGTTGAGCCACACCGCCCCGGCGACGGTCTTGCCCATCTTCACCCCCGAACCGGTGGTGATCAGCGGCGCGGTGACCCCGAAAGCCTCTGCGGCGGCCATCCGGCGGATCAGATCGACGCCGTTGACGATATTGCCCCATTGCTCGGAGCCGCCGAACTGCAGGGTGCAGCCGTGCCGCCGGTGCAGCTCCAGGAAGTCGGCGGCC
>DATBOH010000250.1:0-2792 GCA_036553915.1 Caulobacteraceae bacterium
GGCGAGATGCCCGACTTGTTTGCCGACTTCAACGGCCTGCCGATTTGGCTTCCGGGTTGGAGGCGCCCTGCGCCAACCTGACGGATTGCCGAATTCCGCCACGTGCTGATAGTTGCGCGCGGCAGGTTGGGGGCGGATGCAGCCTGAGAGCGAGAATTTCGGGTTCCTGAAGGCGCTCAACGCCCAGCTGTTCCGTCTGGCGGCGCTCGGCGAGCATTATTTCCGTACCGACCCCAACACCTGCGTCGTCAAGCTGCGCCAGTTCGCCGAACAGATGGCCCGGGACGTGGCGGCGCGCGTCGGCCTGCTCGCCACGCCAGACGAAGCCTTTCAAGTCGTCCTGGGGGCGCTGGGCCGCGAAGGCTACGCGCCGCGCCAGGCCCTCGACCTGTTTCATTTCCTGCGGATGCGCGGAAACGCGGCCGTTCATGAGGGTGAGGACAATGCCGGCACGGCCCTCAACGCCCTGAAGATCGCCCGCCAGTTGGCTATCTGGTACGCCCGCAGCTACGGCAAGGCCAAGGATCTGGCGCCCGGTCCTTTCAGGCCGCCGGGACCTGCGGTTGATCACGCCGAGGCGTTGGCGCGCCGATTGGAAGGCGTGCGGGAGGAAGCCCAGGAATACCGCCAAGCCGCCGACGCTGCGCGCGCCGAGGCCGAGGAGATGGGCGCCAAGTTCCGCGCCGCCGAAGAGCGGGCGCAGGCGGAGGCGCGCGACCGAGACATCTGGCAAAACCTGGCCGAGGAGGCCGACGCCGCCGCCGCCGAGGTGCGGGCGACCCTTCAGGCTATGCAGGTCCAGGCGGCGAACGCCCCGACTAAGGAACTGGCGTTGCTTGAGGAGGCCGCCGAGGCCGCCGCCGAACGTATCGACCTCGACGAGGCTGACACCCGCGAACTCATTGATCAGCAGCTTCGCGACGTCGGCTGGCAGGCTGACACCAAGACCTTGCGGCACGCTCACGGTGCGCGACCGGCCAAGGGCCAGGACTTGGCTATTGCCGAATGGCCCACGGCGACCGGCCCAGCCGACTATGCGCTGTTCGCGGGGTTGAAACTGGTCGCGACGGTGGAGGCCAAGCGCAGGAACAGAAACGTCATGGCTGCCCTGGACCAGGCAGAGCGCTATTCCAAAGGCATTGTTCTCGACGCGGCTGGTCTAGCCGCCGGCGCGCCCTGGGGCGAGTTTCGCGCGCCGTTTGTATTCTCGACCAACGCACGGCCCTATCTGCGCCAGCTACGGACGTTCTCCGGCATCTGGCGCCGGGATGTGCGGCGGGCCACCAATCCCGCGGCGCCACTGGAGGCGTGGCCGACCCCACAGGGATTGCTCGAACGGCTAGAGGTCGATGTCGCGGCCGCCGAGGCGACGCTGGAGGCACAGGGTTTCGACTTCGGATTCCCGCTATGGGGGCCGAAGATCGCCGCGATCAAGGCTGTCGAGGCGGCCGTCGCGGCCGGCGCGAGCACCATGCTGATCGCCATGGCCACCGGCACCGGCAAGACCAAGCTTGTCATCGCCATGCTCTACCGGCTGATTGCCGCCAAGCGTTTCCGGCGCATCTGCTTCGTGGTCGACCGCAGCGCCCTGGGCGACCAGACCGAAAAGGAGTTCACCACCACCAGGGTGGTCAGCGGAAAGGCGTTCGCGGACATCTTTGGCCTCAGGAGCCTGGGGAATGTGAATCCGGACCCCGAGACCCGCGTCCACATCTGCACCATCCAGGGCTTGGTGCGCCGAGTCCTGTTCGCCGATGACCCCGCCGACCGGCCGCCGGTCGACCAATATGACCTGATGGTCGTCGACGAATGCCACCGGGGCTACCTGCTCGACCGGGAGATGAGCGACGCTGAGCTCAGCTTCCGCGACCAGGCCGACTACGTCTCGAAATATCGCCGCGTTCTCGACCATTTCGATGCAGTCAAGATCGGCCTCACCGCCACGCCCGCGCTGCACACGGTAGAAATCTTCGGCAAGCCGATCTTCACCTATTCCTATCGCGAAGCAGTGGTTGACGGCGTCCTGATTGATCACGAGCCGCCGGTGCGCATCACCACCGCGCTCGCCAAGGCCGGCATCCATTTCAGGCCCGAGGAGGAAGTCGAATTCGTCCATCCGCCGACGGGGCAGCTGGAGCTGTTCAAGCTTCCTGACGCGCTGGATTTCGAGGTCGACGCCTTCAATCGTGGCGTGGTCACCGAGGCTTTCAACCGCGCCGTGGCCAAGGAATTGACCAGCCATATCGACCTCTCTCTCCCCGACAAAACACTGGTCTTCGCCGCCTCGGACGCCCACGCTGACATTGTCGTCAACGAGTTGCGCGCCGCTTTCCGCGAGGCCCATGGCGCGACCGAGGACGCCGACATCCACAAGGTCACCGGCAGCGTCGATCAAGTGCGCAAGCTGATCCTGAGCTATCGCAACGACGCTCAACCTAAGATCGCCGTCACCGTCGATCTGCTCACGACCGGTATCGACGTCCCGAAAATCGCCAACCTCGTTTTCCTGCGGCGAGTGAACAGCCGTATCCTTTATGAACAGATGCTCGGCCGAGCGACCCGCCTTTGTCCTGAGATCGGCAAGGAAACCTTCCGCATCTTCGACGCCGTTGACCTTTACGATCGCCTTCAGGATCTCACCGAGATGCGGCCGGTGGTCGCCGACCCGAACATCAGCCTGACCCAGTTGCTTGACGAACTCGCCCGCGTTCAGGATGCCCAGCACCAGGCCGAATTGCGCGACCAGATCGTCGTGCGCCTGAGCCGCCGCCTTAAGAAACTTTCCGACGAGG
>DATBOH010000292.1:0-7912 GCA_036553915.1 Caulobacteraceae bacterium
TGCGGCGCGCCGACTCCATCGGGTCGAGCGGCTGGTTGACGAATATCTCTTCGAAAATCTCACGCATTATTGGAGGGCCGTGCGGGCATACACGCGGGCGGTGCAGTGCCGGTCATATGGGGTTGCGGCGTTGCCGCGTCCACGGGCGCGAGGGAATAGGCGCTCTCGCCCGCCGGGACAAGGGCTGCCTACCGCGGCATGCTGGAAAGGCCGGCAAGCGGCGGCGATTGTGCGCCGGCGCACGGATTGTGCGGCGCACCATCCATGGAACCGACCGGTTTCAGCCCCACGAAAACCCAACTGTAAGGTTGATATCGGCCTTGTGAGGGCGGACACGGTAGCCTTGCCCTCCCCGACTAACTAATATGTCGGCTCTGAATCGAGCCCGACCGTTGGGCTCGATCCGGAGGACATGCCGGCCGGTCGAGGCTGACGCGACGACGCGATTTGCACGTGCGTAGCGGCGCCGCGTTTCGAGGAGTCAATGAAGAACACTGACATTGCTGCGCCGGACTACTTCCACAAAGTGGTCGACTGCCAATGGGCGTGCCCGGCGCACACGCCGGTCCCCGAATACATCCGTTTGATCGCGCAAGGGCGTTACGACGACGCCTACATGATCAATTGGAAATCGAACGTGTTTCCGGGCGTGCTCGGGCGCACCTGCGACCGGCCATGCGAGCCGGCCTGCCGTCGCGTCCGCGTCGAGGACGAGCCGGTGGCGATCTGCCGCCTCAAGCGCGTCGCCGCCGACTACAAGGACGACGTCAAGGCGCGGATGCCGAAGCCGGCCCAGCGCAAGAACGGCAAGCGCATCGCGCTGGTCGGCGGCGGGCCCGCCTCGCTCACCGTCGCCCGCGACCTCGCTCCGCTCGGCTATACCTGCGTCGTGTTCGACCAGGACCCCAAGGCGGGCGGCATGATCCGCACGCAAATCCCGAAATTCCGTTTGCCCGACTCGGTCATCGACGAGGAGACCGGCTACATCCTCGACCTCGGCGTCGAATTCCACGGCGGCAAGCGCATCGATAGTCTCAAGGCGCTCATCGCCGAAGGCTGGGACGCGATCTTCGTCGGCTCCGGCGCGCCGCGCGGCCGCGACCTCGACATTCCGGGCCGTCAGGAAGCGGCCAAGAACATCCATATCGGCATCGACTGGCTGTCGAGCGTCTCCTTCGGCCACATTGAAAAGATCGGCCGGCGGGTGATCGTGCTCGGCGGCGGCAATACCGCCATGGACTGCTGCCGCACCTCCCGCCGCCTTGGCGGGGCGGAGGTCAAGGTCATTGTCCGCTCCGGCTTCGAGGAGATGAAGGCCTCGCCATGGGAGAAGGAAGACGCGATGCATGAGGACATCCCGATCCTCAATTTCCGCGTCCCCAAGGCTTTCACGCATGACAACGGGCGCTTGACAGGGGTCACCTTCGAGATCGTCGCGGCGCAGTATGACGACAAGGGCCGTCGCCGCCTTGTCCCGACCGGCGAGGCCGATGAGCATCACGTTTGCGACGACGTTCTGGTGGCGGTCGGTCAGGAGAACGCCTTTCCCTGGATCGAACGCGACATCGGCCTGGCGTTCGACGAATGGGGCATGCCGGTGGTCGATCCGATCACCTTCGCTTCCAGCCTTCCGAAGGTGTTTTTCGGGGGCGACTCCGCCTTCGGTCCCAAGAACATCATCTGGGCCGTCGCCCATGGCCACGAGGCGGCGATCTCGATCCACAAGCTGTGCCAGGGCGAGGCGGTCGCCGACCGACCCGGCCCCGGCGTCACCCTGGTCAGCCAGAAGATGGGCATCCACGAGTGGAGCTATGACAACGATATCTCCAACGCTCTTCGCCATCGGGTGCCGCTGCGCGACAAGGCCGAGGCGCTGGCCAGCGTGAAGCTGGAGGTCGAGCTCGGCTTCGACGTGGGGCTCGGCTTCGACGAGGCGCAGCGTTGCCTCAACTGTGACGTGCAGACGGTGTTCACCGACGCCTTGTGCATAGAGTGCGACGCCTGCGTCGACATCTGTCCGATGGATTGCATCACCTTCACCGGCAATGGCGCCGAGGCCGACCTGCGTGGCCGGCTCAACGCTCCGGCCGTCAATCTCGAACAGGCCCTGTATATTTCCGGAACGCTCGCCGATGGCCGGATCATGGTCAAGGACGAGGACGTCTGCCTGCACTGCGGCCTGTGCGCCGAGCGCTGCCCAACCGGCGCCTGGGACATGCGCAAGTTCCTGCTCGACATGACCCACGCCGGGGAGATCGCCGCATGAACGAAGTCGTCTCACAGCTGACTCTGCGCGTCGCTCCGATCGCGGCGGTCAACGACTTCGTCGTCAAGTTCGCCAACGTCAACGGCTCGGGCTCGGCCAGCGCCAACGCCCTGTTCGCCAAGGCGATATTGCGCATGGGCGTGCCGGTGGCGGCGCGCAATATCTTCCCCTCCAACATTCAGGGCCTGCCGACCTGGTACGAAGTCAGGGTCACCGAGGCGGGACGGCTGGGGCGCCGCGGCGGCGTCGATCTGATGGTGGCGATGAACCCGCAGACCTGGAAGAAGGATCTCATCCAGATCGAGCCGGGCGGGTATCTGTTCTACGATTCCAGCAAGCCCCTGCCGCCGGAAGGCGTGCGCGACGACCTGACGGTGCTGGGCGTGCCGCTGACCGCGATCTGCAACCGCGCCTACAGTGATCCGCGCCAGCGGCAGCTGTTCAAGAACATCATCTATGTCGGGGCCCTGACCGCCCTGCTGGGGGTCGAGGACGCGGTTGTCGACCAGCTCATCGCCGAGCAGTTTCCGGGCAAGGAGAGGTTGATCAAGCCCAACCTTGAGGCCCTCGCCATGGGCCGCCGGGCGGCGCGGGAAGAACTGCCGAGGATCGGCCTCAAGGTCAGGCGCGCCGACGCGGTCGGCGATCGCATCTATGTCGAGGGTAATGCCGCGGCGGCCCTGGGCGCGGTGTGGGGCGGGGCGACGGTCTGCGCCTGGTACCCGATCACGCCGTCGACATCGCTCGCCGAAGCCTTCGCGGCCCGCTGCAAGGCGCTGCGCACCGACCCGCAGACCGGCGCCGCCCGCTACGCCATCGTCCAGGCCGAAGATGAGATCGCTTCCATCGGCGTCGTGATCGGGGCCGGCTGGAACGGCGCCAGGGCCTTCACCTGCACCTCGGGGCCTGGGGTGTCGCTGATGCAGGAATTCATCGGCCTGTCGTACTTCGCCGAGATTCCGGCGGTCATTTTCGATGTCCAACGCGGCGGACCTTCGACCGGCATGCCGACCCGGACCCAGCAGTCTGACGTGCTGGCCGCCGCCTATGCCTCGCATGGCGACACCAAACACCCGCTGCTGTTCCCCGAGGATCCGGCCGAATGCTTCGAGATGGGGGCCCTGGCCTTCGATCTCGCCGAGCGTCTGCAGACCGCCATCTTTGTCATGCTCGACCTCGACATCGGCATGAACGAATGGCTGACCGCACCCTTTGCCTGGGACGCCTCCAAGCGCCTGGATCGCGGCAAGCTGATGAGCTTCGACCGCCTGGAGGCGGGCGAGGCGTTCGGGCGCTATAGCGACGTCGATGGCGACGGAATCCCCTGGCGCACTTTGCCGGGGGTTCATCCCGATCGCGGGGCCTATTTCACCCGCGGCACCTCGCGCGATCCCAACGCCCGCTACAGCGAGGAGGGGGCGGTCTACGTCGACAACATGGAGCGGCTGCTGCGCAAATTCGAAACCGCCAAGGCGTTGATCCCGGCCCCGGTGGTCCGCAAAGCGCGGCGGCCAGCGACTCATGGGGTGATCTATTTCGGTTCGACCAGCCACGCGATGGACGAGTCGCTCGATCAACTGGCGGCCAGCGGACGCCATCTGGACGCCCTGCGGGTGCGCGGCTTTCCCTTCGCTCAGGCGGTCGAGGACTTCATCGCCGAACATGAGGCGGTGTTCGTGGTCGAACAGAACCGCGACGGCCAGCTCCGAACCCTGGTCATGAACGAGCTGTCGGTCGACCCGGCCCGCCTGCTGCCGGTGCTGAGCTATGACGGCGGACCGATCACCGCACGGTCGATCACCGAGGCGATCGGCGAGCGGCTTGGTGGCGCACGCCAACTGCGGAGCGCCGCGCGATGACCTATATCGCCAAGCCCCGGCTGCACCATCCGCTGCTTCAGCCCAATGGCCTGGGGTTCATCCGCCGCGACTACGAGGGCAAGGTCTCGACCCTGTGCGCCGGCTGTGGCCACGACTCGATCTCGGCGGCGATCATCCAGGCCTGCTATGAAATTGACCTGCCGCCGCACCGGCTGGCCAAGCTGTCGGGCATCGGCTGTTCGTCCAAGACCCCCGACTATTTTCTCGGCGCCTCGCATGGCTTTAACAGTGTCCACGGCCGGATGCCCTCGGTGCTGACCGGAGCCAACCTCGCCAATCGCGACCTGATCTATCTGGGGGTTTCCGGAGACGGCGATTCCGCCTCGATCGGCCTTGGCCAGTTCGCCCACGCCCTGCGGCGGGCGGTGAACATGACCTATATCGTCGAGAACAACGGCGTCTATGGCCTCACCAAGGGGCAGTTTTCGGCCACCGCCGATCCGGGCTCGACCTCCAAGAAGGGGGCCACGAACCACGATCAACCGATCGACCTTGTCGGCTTGGCGCTGCAGCTTGGGGCCAGCTTCGTGGCCCGCGGCTTCTCCGGCGACAAGGCCCAACTGGTGCCGCTGATCAAGGCCGCCCTGACCCATCGGGGAGCCGCTTTCATCGACGTCGTTTCGCCGTGCGTTCAGTTCAACAATCACCCCGGCTCGACCAAGAGCTTCGACTATGTGCGCGAGCACAACGCCGCGGTGAACCGGCTGGACGTGATCCTTGAGCGCGACGAGATCGTGGTCGACTACGCGCCCGGATCGGTCGAGGTGGTGACCCAGCACGACGGATCGGTGCTGAAGCTGCGCAAGCTCGCCAACGACTACGATCCCACCGACCGCGAAGGGGCGCTCAACCACCTCCACGCCCACCAGGCCCAAGGCGAGATTGTCACCGGCCTGCTGTACGTCAATCCACAGGCCGAGGATCTGCACGATCGCCTGGGCACCGTGGCCACCCCGCTCAACCAGCTCGGCGATGCGGAACTGACGCCCGGCCTGGACGCTCTTGCGGCGATCAACGAGTCGTTGCGATAGCAGCGCCTCGTGCTTTAGGGTCGTTCATCGAGCCTGCGGCTCGAGAATAACCGCGGGACGGTGAATTTAATGCCGGATGGCCATGGCGTAGGCGACGCCCTTATTCCGCCGGGACTGCGTCCGGCCCCCACCCGTCATGCCGCCCTGATCGCCTGGGTCGAAGACATCGCCGCGCTGACCAGGCCCGATCGGGTGCATTGGTGCGACGGCTCGGAAAGCGAATGGCGTGCGCTGACCGATCTGATGGTCGCCGCCGGGACCGTGCGTCGCCTCGATCCGGCCAAGCGGCCCAACTCCTTCCTGGCGCTTTCAGACCCCGCTGACGTGGCGCGCGTGGAGAGCCGCACCTTCATCTGCGCGCGCGCCGAGGCCGACGCCGGTCCGACCAACAACTGGCGCGAGCCGGCGGCGATGCGCGCTGAACTGGCCGGCTTGTTCGCCGGCTGCATGCGCGGCCGCACCCTCTATGTCGTGCCCTTCTGCATGGGGCCGCTGGGTTCGCCGATCAGCGCGCTCGGCGTCGAGATCACCGACAGCCCCTATGTCGTCGCCTCGATGCGGATCATGACCCGGATGGGCGCAGCGGCGCTGGAGGCGCTTGGCGAGGACGGTTTTTTCGTGCCTGCGGTGCATTCGGTTGGCGCGCCGCTCAAGGATGGCCAGGCCGACTCCGCCTGGCCATGCAATCAGACCAAATACATCGTCCATTTCCCCGAGGACCGCGAGATCTGGTCCTATGGCTCGGGGTATGGCGGCAACGCCTTGCTGGGCAAGAAATGCTACGCCCTTCGCATCGCTTCGGTGATGGCCAGAGACGAGGGCTGGCTGGCCGAGCACATGCTTATCCTCAAGCTGACCGCTCCGGCCGGCCAGGTTCACTATATCGCCGCCGCCTTTCCCAGCGCCTGCGGCAAGACCAATCTGGCGATGTTGGAGCCGAAGCTGGCCGGCTGGAAGGCCGAGACGATCGGCGACGACATCTGCTGGATGCGCTTTGGCGACGACGGGCGACTGCGCGCCATCAATCCGGAAGCCGGCTTCTTCGGCGTCGCGCCCGGCACCGGGGCGGCCACCAACGCCAACGCCATCGCCGCTCTCTCGGAAAATTGCATCTTCACCAACGTCGCGGCGACCGCCGATGGCGATGTCTGGTGGGAAGGCTTGACGGCCGAGCCGCCGGCCGGGCTCACCGACTGGAAGGGCCGGCCGTGGACGCCGGGGTTGGGCGAGCCCGCCGCTCATCCGAACGCGCGTTTCGCAGCCCCCGCCGGCCAATGTCCGACCATCGCTCCAGAGTGGGAAGATCCGGCTGGCGTGCCGATCTCGGCCATCCTGTTCGGCGGCCGCCGGGCCAGCGCCGTACCGCTGGTGACCGAGGCCTTCGATTGGGCGCATGGCGTTTTCCTGGCCTCCAACGTCGCTTCCGAAGGCACCGCGGCAGCCGAGAACAAGGTCGGGGCCCTGCGGCGCGATCCTTTCGCGATGCTGCCGTTCTGCGGCTACAACATGGGCGATTATTTCGCTCACTGGCTGGCGGTGGGAGCCAAAGCCGATCCCGCCAAGCTGCCGCGGCTCTATTTCGTCAACTGGTTCCGCAAGGGCGCCGATGGCCGGTTCCTGTGGCCGGGCTATGGCGACAACAGTCGGGTGCTGAAGTGGATCGTCGAGCGCCTGGAAGATGAGGTCGGAGCGGTGGAGACGCCCATCGGCCGCGTGCCGGTGGCCGCCGAGCTCGATCTCGCCGGCCTCGACATCGCCCCCGACGCCATTGCCGAACTGCTGCGCGTCGACGCCGACACCTGGCGCGAGGAGGCGGCCCTGATCGTCCCGCATTACCAGCGGTTCGGCGAGCGCCTGCCAGCGGGACTTTGGGACCAGCACGCCGCCCTGGTGACGCGCCTGGAGCGCAGCGCGGCCGCCTGACCGGCGAAACCTTTGCGCGCCATCCTTGGCAGTGTATGCGCATCTAATCGCAGATCACCCAAGAGGACCTCCATGCGCGAAGCGGTCATCGTCTCCTACGCCCGCACGGGCCTGGCCAAGTCGGGCCGCGGCGGTTTCAACATCACCCCGACCGTCAGCCTTGCCGCCCACGCCATCAAGCACGCCGTGCAGAAATCGCGCATCGAGCCGGAATCGGTCGAGGACAGTTTCCTCGGCAACGTCGCCCACGGCGGCAACAATCCGGGCCGCAACGCCGCCTTGCTGGCCGGTCTTCCGATCACCACCGGTGGGGTGACCATCAACCGCTTCTGCTCCTCGGGCCTGCAGTCGATCGCCATGGCGGCTCGCTATGTGAAGGACGACAACGCCAATTGCGTCGTCGCCGGCGGCGTCGAATCGATCAGCTTTCCCCCGACCGGCGCGGGTCCCGGCAACAACGATCCGCAACTGACCGAGATGTATCCCGACATCTTCATGCCGATGATCGACACCGCCGACATCGTCGCCAAGCGCTACGACATCAGCCGCGAATACCAGGACGAGTTTTCGCTGGAATCCCAGCGCCGCATGGCCTCGGCTCAACAGGCCGGCAAGTTCGCCGATGAAATCGTGCCGATGAAGACGCGCATGAAGGTCGTGAACAAGGAAACCAAGGAAGAGAGCATCGTCGACTACACCGTCGATCGCGACGAGTGTAACCGCCCCGACACCACCTTAGAGGGCCTGGCGAAGCTGCAGCCGGTGCGCGGAGAGGGACATTTCGTCACCGCCGGCAATGCGTCGCAGCTCTC
>DATBOH010000033.1:0-14332 GCA_036553915.1 Caulobacteraceae bacterium
CTGCGCAAGGGCTTTCCGGAGACGTACGACCTGGCGGCGCTTGCCGTCGCCCTGGCGTCGGTCCGAACCGGGCCAACCCGCTTTCCGAACTATTCGCACCTGACCTATGACGTCGATCCGCAGGGTGGGGAGATCATCGACCGGCCGCAGGTCCTGATCGTCGAGGGGTTGGCGCTCGGTCTCGACCGGCCGCCGAAGCCTGGCCTGATCGATTGTCTGATTTACGTCGATGCACCCGAGGCCCTGATTGAAGCCTGGTTCGTCGAGCGGTTCCTTGGCCTTTGGCAGGCGGCGCGCGGCGACCCGAGTTCATTCTACGCTCGCTTCCTTGACCTCGACCTCAACAGCGTCACGCGCCTGGCCGGCGGCGTCTGGCGCGAGATCAACCTCGCTAACCTTCGCGCCCACATCGCTCCGGTCAGGGCCTTGGCCGACCTGATTGTCGTCAAAGGCGAGGGGCATCGCCTCGAGCGCCTGATCGCGGCTGACCGGTAGCCGCCGCCGGCCGCTTGCTGCTAGGGTTCGCATCGGAAAAGCGAGGAGGATGCCGATGGCCAGTGCAAAACCGGTCCGGGCCCTGGCGCTCGTCGGGCCGACCGGGGCCGGCAAGACCACCCTGATGAGCGCCATGCTGACCGCGTCCGGCGGTCACGGCCTGGAAAAGGTCGGCGATCTGACGCCGGAGGCCAAGGCGCGCGGCCATTCGGTCGAGCTTAATCTCGCCAACTTCGATTTCATGGGCGAGGCCTATGTCGTCGTTGACTGCCCCGGATCGCTGGAACTGATTACCGAAAGCGAGACGGCGCTGGCCGCTGTCGATCTGGCTATTGTCGTCATCGACGCCGATCCCGCCAAGGCCGCGCTCGCCCAGCCGATGCTACGCGAACTCGAAGCCCTGCGGGTGCCCCGGGCCTTGTTCGTCAATCGCATGGATCAGGCCCGCGGCCCGCTCGACGCTTTGATGATGGCCCTGGCGCCCGTGAGCGCCGCGCCCCTGGTGGCCCGCCAGCTTCCGACTGTCGAGGGCGAGCATGTCACCGGCTTCATCGACCTGGCGCTCGAGCGCGCCCATGTCTGGCGGCCCGGCCAGCGCTCGGAAATCGTGCCGATATCGGAGGGGCTCAAGAGCGTCGAGGCCGATGCCCGCTTCCACATGCTTGAGCAGCTCGCCGACTTCGATGACACCCTCATGGAGCAACTCCTGAACGACGTCGATCCGGCCCGCGATCTGGTGTTCGCCGACCTGGTCCGCGACATGAACGAAGGCCTGATCGCGCCGGTGTTCTTCGGCTCGGCCAGCGCCGGCTTCGGCGTCGGCCGGCTGCTGAAGGCGTTACGCCACGAAACTCCGGCCCCTGAACGCGCCGCCGCCCGCCTCGGCATTGATCGCGCCGGCGCCTATGTGCTCAAGGTCTCCCATGCCGGTCAGGCCGGCAAGCTGGCCGTGGCCCGGGTGTTTGGCGCTCCGCTTGCCGATAGCGCCGAGCTGGTGCTGCCGGATGGCGAAAAGGCCCGCTCGGGCGGCCTGTTCGCGGTTCATGGCGCGTCGATCCGCAAGATCGCCAAGGCGGCGGTTGGCGACATCGTCGCCATCGCTAAGATCGAAGATTCGGTTGCCGGCCAGGCCCTCGCGGTCGGCGGGGCGGCGTTCAAGGTCAAGCCGCCGGCCATCCGCACGCCTTTGTTCGCCTTGGCTATCGCCGCCGCCAACCGCAAGGACGACGTCCGCATGTCCGGGGCGCTTGCCAAGCTAATCGAGGAAGACCCGGGGCTCTCCCTCAAAAACGATCCAGAGAGTCATCAGGCGCTCCTGTCAGGCCAGGGCGACGGCCATGTCCGCCTAGCCATCGAACGGCTGAGGCGGCGCTACAATGTCGAGGTCGCGGTCGAGGCGCCCAAAACTCCCTATCGCGAGACCATCACCGCCGGCGTCACTCAGCGCGGCCGGCACAAGAAGCAAAGCGGCGGCCATGGTCAGTTCGCCGACGTGACGCTGGGGGTGAAGCCCCTGCCGCGCGGATCCGGGTTCACGTTCGTCAGCAAGATCACCGGCGGAGCGGTGCCGCGCCAGTGGATTCCGGCGGTGGAGCAGGGGGTGCGCGACGGCCTCGCCAAGGGCCCGTTGGGTTTTCCTGTCGTCGACCTCGAGGTCACCTTGCTCGATGGCCAGTTCCATCCGGTGGATTCCTCGGAAATGGCGTTTCGCATCGCCGGGCGGATCACCATCGAGGAGGCGCTGGCCAAATGCGGACCGCGGCTGTTGGAGCCGATCGACAAGCTCGGGGTGTTCGTGCCTACCAGCGCCATGTCGTCGGTGAATTCGGCCCTATCGGCCCGGCGCGGCCAGATTCTCGGTTTTGCGGCGCGTGACGGTTGGCCGGGATGGGAACGCATCGAGGCGCACCTGCCCCACAGCGAGCGCCACGCTCTAATCGCCGAGCTGCGCTCGCTCAGCCAAGGGCTGGGCGCCTATGAGGCCAGCTTCGACCACATGGCCGAACTCACGGGCCGCGCGGCCCAGGAAATCTCCAAGGCCGCCCTCGCGCATTGAACCTCTAGTCTTGCGCCTTTTGGAGCGCCGCAACCCGACAGGCCGAGGCCAGCGGCCGCCGCCCGCGCGCCGCATCCACTGACCGGATCAGAGCGGTGAGGCTGTCTCCGCGCGCCAGCGCCAAGGCCTCAAGCACGGCCCAGAATTCCGGCTCCAAGGCCAGCGACGTGGCGTGTCCGGCAAGGCTGATCGAACGCTTTTCCTGCCCGGACGGCCGCCTCAATCGCCGGCGTCCTTGGCGGCGTCGCGGTTCGACTGGATGAGGAGGGTGCGCAGGCTCGGCAGGTCGGCGCTGTGAATGTCATAGATTCGCCAGCCGGCGTCGGTCCTGGCGAGGTCGATAGTGATCGGATTGGGCGGCGCGTCATTGGCGGAGCTGATGACGACAACGGCGGTGGCGCGCCCGAATCCCTCGGCGCGCACCGAGGCAATTCGAAAGCGCATTCCGGAATCGTCCTGGCAGTCGCAGATCGGATCGCCGTCGAGCGCGCCGACTCCATCCTTGGCCAGGTTTTGATCCGTCTCGATCAGGGCCAGGAGGCTCGGATGGAACACGGTCGGAGCCGCGGCCCCCAAGACGTCGAACGGCTTGGTGTGGCCGGCGACCGGATAGTGACCATAGAGGGCGGCGAGGAACCGCATCGGCCCTGAACTGTCAGACGCCAACGCCGGTCCGCAGGCCAGGCCGGCGAGGATGAACCCCAACGCCAGGCCGGCGGCGCGCGTCATTTCAGGCTGGCGCAAAAGCGCTGTATGCGCTGACACGCCTCCTCCAGGAGCGGCGTCGCCGTCGCATAGCTAATGCGGAAGAAGGACGAGAGGCCAAAGGCCTCGCCGAAGACCACCGAGACGCCCTCGGCCTCCAGCAAGGCGTCGGCGAAGTCCCCATCGGTGGCGACAACCTTGCCGGAAGGCGCGGTCCTGCCGATCAGCCCGGCGCATGAGGGGAAGACATAGAAGGCCCCCTCCGGCGTGGGGCAAGAAAGGCCGCGGGCCTGATTGAGCATGGAGACGACCAGGTCACGGCGCTCCTGGAACATGCGGGCGTTGGGGACGATGAAGTCCTGCGGGCCGTTGAGGGCTTCAACCGCGGCCCACTGCGAAATCGAGGCCGGGTTGGAGGTCGACTGGCTCATTACCTTGCGCATGGCGGCGATCAGCGGGACCGGGCCGCCGGCGTAACCGATCCGCCAGCCGGTCATGGCGTAGGCCTTGGAGACCCCATTCATGGTCAGGGTGCGATCGTAGAGCGCCGGCTCGACCTCGGCGATGGTGCGGAAGGCGAAGCTGTCGAACACCAGATGCTCGTACATGTCGTCGGTCAGCACCCACACCCTGGGATGCCGCAACAGGACCTCGGCCAGGGCCTTGAGCTCGGCCTCGGTGTAGGCCGCGCCGGAAGGATTGGATGGCGAATTGAGGATCAGCCATCGGGTGCGCGCGGTGATCGCCGCCTCAAGCTCGGCTGGCTGAACCTTGAAACCGCTGGCGGGGCTGGTGGTGATGAACCTGGGAGTCCCGCCGGCGATTAGCGTCATGTCGGGATAGCTGACCCAATAGGGGGCCGGAATGACCACCTCGTCGCCAGGCTCAAGGCTGGCCATCAGGGCGTTGAAGATCACCGGCTTCCCGCCCGGCGAGACATTGATCTGGGCCGGGGTGTAGGTCAGACGGTTCTCACGCGCGAACTTGGCGCAGATCGCCTCTTTCAGTTCCGGGATGCCGTCGATGTCGGTGTATTTCGTCTTGCCCTCACGGATGGCGCGGATGGCCGCTTCCTTGATGTTGTCGGGCGTGTCCAGATCCGGCTCGCCGGCGTCGAGCGAAATCACGTCGCGGCCGGCGGCGCGCAGGGCGCGGGCGCGGGTGCTGGCGGCTGAGGTGGCCGAAGGCTTGACGCGGCGCAGGCTCGGGGACTCGACGAACATCGATCGCGACTCGGAAGCTGGAGCGGAAAGGGGGGCTTTCCATAGGCCGGCGGCGACAGCGGCGCAATGTCGCCGCCCGATCCAGCGAACGGGTTTCGCCTCTTTGCGGCGGGGTTGCTAGCATCGCCCAGGGCCCCGATTCCCGACCCGCCGCCAGGCTGCGTCGCGCCGCCATCGCCTTTGCTTTGTTCGGCGGCCTTGGGGTGGTGTTCCTGTTCGGCCTGCCGGCTCTGGGTCTTTCCGGGCCGGCCGAGGCCCGCCGCTGGCTTGCCCTGGCGCACGGGCCCTGGGCCCTGCCGGCGGTAATCGCCGCCTTCGCCGCCCTGGCCTTCCTGGGCGTACCGCAGGTGGCTCTGATCGCCGCCGCCGTGGCCGCCTATGGGCCGTGGACCGGCCTCGCCTATAGCTGGTGCGGAACAATGATTTCGGCCCTGGTTGGATTTGGTTTCGGGCGCGGCTTCGGGGCGCGGCTGATCGCCGGCTGGCCGCAGGCCCAGCGATTCGCCAACCTGGTAGGCGGCAATGGCTTCGCCGCTAGCCTGGCGGTGCGGCTGGCGCCGTTTGCGCCATTCGTGCTCGTCAACATCGCGGCCGGGGTGACGCCAATGTCATGGTGGGCCTTCGCCACCGGCACTGGAATCGGCATCGTCCCCAAAATCGCTCTGATCGCCTTCGCGGGCGGCTCGATCATGAGCGGCGGCCTATTCAGCGTCCTCTGGTTGGCGTTCGCCATCGCGGTGTGGATCGCCGCCGGATGGGCGGCGCGGCGATGGCTGCAGGCCTGAGGCGCAAGAAAATGCCTCTGTGGGGTCATAAAACGCGAGCCGGCGCAATTCTGTTGCCCAATCTTGGTCAATCCTGTAAGCGGCCCTTCATGGATTTCCGTCGGCCCCCTCTCGGACTTAGCCGCCCCTGGGCGCTGCCCTAGGACCGCCGATCGTGCGGCCGGGCGCTCAGGGGGAACTGCCCGCCGAGCCCCGAAAAACCCGCGAGAGAAACCTTCCATGTCGTCCGTAATCCCCCGGCCCGAGGCCGGCCGCGTCATCGTCTTCGACACCACCATGCGCGATGGCGAGCAATCGCCTGGCGCCTCTATGACGATCGAGGAAAAGCTCGAACTGGCGCGAATGCTCGAAGTCATGGGCGTCGATGTCATCGAGGCCGGCTTCCCGATCGCCTCAAATGGCGATTTCGACGCTGTGCGCCAGATCGCTCAGATTGTCACCGAAAGCACGGTTTGCGGTTTGGCGCGCGCCGCCGCGGTCGACATCGAACGCGCCGCCGAGGCCATTCGCCCGGCCCGCCGCGGCCGCATCCACACCTTCCTGTCGACCAGCCCGCAGCATCGCGACCACATCCTGCGCCTTGGCCCGGATGAGGTGATCGACCTGGTCGCCGCCTCGGTGACCCACGCCCGCAACCTCTGCGACGATGTCGAATGGTCGGCCCAGGACGCCACCCGCACTGAGCGCGATGTGCTGCGCCGCTGCGTGGAGACGGCCATCCGGGTCGGGGCGACGACCATCAACATTCCCGACACAGTCGGCTACGCCACCCCGGACGAATACGCCGCCATCTTTCGCGACCTGATCGAGGCGGTCCCGGGCGCCGACGCGGTGATCTTCTCGACCCATTGCCACAACGATCTCGGTCTGGCGGTAGCCAACAGCCTGGCTGGCCTGCAAGCGGGGGCGCGTCAGGTCGAGGTGGCCGTCAACGGTATCGGCGAGCGGGCCGGCAATGCGGCGCTGGAAGAGGTGGTCATGGCGCTGAAGGTTCGCGGCGAGCATCTGGGCCTGTCGAGCCACCTTCGCAGCGAGCACATCACCCGGGTCAGCCGTTACGTTTCGGCGATCACCGGCTTTCCGGTCCAGTTCAACAAGGCGATCGTCGGCAAGAACGCCTTCGCCCACGAAAGCGGCATCCACCAGGACGGCATGCTCAAGAATGCCGAAACCTATGAGATCATGCGTCCGGAGGACGTCGGCCAAGGCGCCTCCAATCTGGTGATGGGCAAGCATTCCGGCCGCCATGCCTTTCGCGAAAAGCTCAAGGCGCTCGGCTACGACCTCGGCCAGAACGCCCTCAACGAAGCGTTTGGGCGTTTCAAGGATCTGGCCGACAAGAAAAAGCACGTCTTCGACGACGACATCATCGCCCTGGTCGACGACGCCCTGGCGCGCGGCGCCGAGCGGATCCGCGTGAAGGCGCTGCGCGTCATCGCCGGCACCGAGGGGCCGCAGCAAGCCAGCCTGACCTTGACCGTCGACGGGGTCGACGCCTTTGCAGAGGCTTATGGCGACGGGCCGGTCGACGCGCTGTTCAAGGCCATCCGCCAGATCGTGCCGCACCAGGCCGAGTTGCGGCTCTATCAGGTCCACGCGGTCACCGAGGGCGCCGACGCCCAGGCCAAGGTCTCTGTGCGCCTGGAGGAGGGCGAGCGCATCGCCACCGGCCTGGCGGCGGACACCGACACCCTGACCGCCAGCGCCCAGGCCTATGTCAGCGCCCTCAACAACCTGATGGCCCGGCGCGAAAAGGCGGCCCCGGCCCCGGTGGCCGCGACCGGCTTCTGAGCGCCCGGCCGGGACCGGCGGACGATGCTGTGGATTCCGGTCACCATCGCCGCCGCCTGCCTGCAGACCGGCCGCAATGCCCTGCAGCGCGACCTGATCGGCCCAGCTGGGCTGGCCGGGGCGACCCTCGTGCGGTTCCTGTTCGGCCTGCCGTTCGCCCTGGCGCTGGCCGCCGCGGCCCTGAGCTTCGCGCCCGGCTATCGCCCGCACCTCGAGGCCGAATTCTGGATCGCCTGCGCGGCCGGAGCCGCGGCCCAGGTAGCGGCCACGGCGGCGCTGTTGGCGGCCATGCGCCGCGCCGGCTTCGCGCTCGGCACGGTGTTCCAACTGAGCGGCATACCGCTGGCTGGCCTGATCGGTCTGGCGCTCGGCGACCGGCTCTCGCCCTGGCGCTGGCTGGGCCTGGGCCTGACCTGCGCGGCGCTCGCCGTCCTGGCCTGGCCGCGGCGAGAACGGCAGGCCGGCGGCGCCCTCGCGGCCCTGATGGGCCTGGCCGCTGGGCTCGGATTCGCCGTGGCGGCCAACGCCTATCGCCAGGCCGCCCTGGGACTTGGCGGCGGCCACGCCTTCGTCGCCGCTCAGATTACCCTGGTCAGCGTCCAGGGGTTGCAAAGCGCCGTCCTGATAGCTGGCCTCGCGGCGTTCGATCGACCGGCCCTGGCGGCGGTGGTGCGCTCCTGGCGGGCGTCGTTGGGGGCCGGGGCGTTGGCGACCGCCGCCTCCAGCCTTTGGTTCACCGCCTTCGCCCTGGCTCCGGCGGGACCGGTGCGGGCGGTGGGGGCGATCGAGGCCCCGGTCGCCGCCGCCATCGGTCGCCACCGCTTCGCCGAGCGCCCGAGCGTCAGGCAGCTCCTCGCCAGCGCGGCGGTGCTGGCCGGGGTCTGCCTCGCGGCCCTGGGATGAGGCTTCCGGGAGAGATGATGCGCGGTGACGGTCCGGACCGGGCGAGCCGGCGCCACAAGAGCCTTGAATTCGCCGCGTCCGCAAGGCACAGGACAGCGCTATTCATGAGGGCCGGGGGCGCCGCAGAGGCCTTTGGGCCGATCTCCCACCTCCTTGCCTGAGAACCGAATGTTTTCGTCCCTGTTCGGCGCCATTTCCAGCGACATCGCCATCGATCTCGGCACCGCCAATACCCTTGTCTACATGAAGGGGCGCGGGATTGTGCTCAACGAGCCTTCGGTGGTCGCCTTGCGCACTGCCGGCGGCCGCAAGAGCGTCTATGCGGTTGGGGCCGAGGCCAAGATGATGCTCGGTCGCACGCCCGGCCACATGGAGGCGATCCGACCGATGCGGGATGGGGTCATCGCCGACTTCGAAGTCGCCGAGGAGATGATCAAATATTTCATCCGCAAGGTTCATAATCGCAAAGGCTTCGTGAATCCCAAGGTGATCGTCTGCGTGCCGTCCGGAGCGACGGCCGTCGAGCGGCGGGCGATCAATGATTCCTGCCTCAACGCTTCAGCCCGCCGGGTCGGGCTGATGTATGAGCCGATGGCGGCGGCGATCGGGGCCGGCCTGCCAATCCACGAGCCGACCGGCTCGATGGTGGTCGATATTGGCGGCGGCACCACCGAGGTCGCGGTGCTGTCGCTTTCCGGCATCGTCTATTCGCGCAGCGTCCGGGTCGGCGGCGACAAGATGGACGAGGCGATCATCAGCTACATGCGCCGGCATCACAACCTGCTGATCGGGGAGACCACCGCCGAGCGTATCAAGAAAGAGATCGGCACCGCCCGCCCCCCCGAGGACGGCCTCGGCCTGTCGATCGACGTCAAGGGCCGCGACCTGATGCAGGGCGTGCCGCGCGAGGTGCGGGTCAGCGAGAAGCAGGCGGCCGACGCGGTCGCCGAACCGGCCGCCCAGATCATTGAGGCGGTCAAGGTGGCGCTAGAGGCGACGCCGCCGGAGCTGGCCGCCGATATCGCCGACAAGGGCATCATGCTGACCGGCGGCGGAGCGCTGTTGCGCGGGCTGGACCTGGAAATCGCCGACGCCACCGGCCTTCCGGTCACCGTCGCCGATGATCCGCTGACCTGCGTGGCGCTCGGCGTTGGCAAGGTGCTCGAACATCCGCAATGGATGAAGGGCCTACTCGAATCGACCTTGTTCTAGCCCTTCGGGGGTGAGCGCCCGTGTCCCTGCGCGACGGTCCGTTAGGCGAAATTAAGCCGCCGGCCATCTGGCTGGCGGCGGCGGCGCTGGCCATCGCCGTCGGAGTGGCCTTGGCCCTGTTTGCTGGCCCGCCAGCGGCGAAGAGTGGGCTGCAGAGGGCCGGGGAAGGGGTGCTCGGCCCTGCCGGCGAAGTGCTGGCGGTCCCGGCCAGCGTCGCCAGCAAAGGCGTGCGCTCGATCGCCGACTATTTTTCGGCCGGGTCTCAAAACGGCGCGCTGCGCGCCGACTTGGCCGCGGCCCTGACCTGGCGCGATGAGGCCCTCAGCCTGCGGGTCGAGAATGCCCGCCTGCGCACGCTGCTCGGGCTGCGCACCGAGCCGCCCCTGCCGATGGTCTCGGCGCGGACGGTGCTCGACGCCCGCGGACCGTTCTCCAACAGCCGCTTGGCCGATGCAGGGGCCAACGAAGGCGTCAGCGAGGGCAATCCGGTGCTGAGCGCGCACGGCCTCATTGGCCGGATCGCTGGAGTCGGGCCGGGCGTCAGCCGGATCCTGCTCCTTACCGACGTCGAGAGCCGGATGCCGGTGATGATCCTGCGCACCAACGGCCGCGCCATCCTGACCGGCGACGGCGGCGCGACCCCCGAGTTGGCCTATCTTCGAACTCATGACGCCCTGAAGGTCGGCGACCGCGTCCTGACATCGGGCGACGGCGGCGTCGCCCCGCGCGGCCTTCCCGTCGGCACGGTGACGCAAGGCGTGGGCGGCGGCTGGCGGGTGGTCCTCGACGCCGACGCCGAACCGATCGATTTCGTGCGCATCCTGCTGTACCGCAACTTCGGCCAGGTCGCCGCGCCTCTACCACCCCTGGCGCTGCCATCGACGGCGACCGACGCGCCCGAAGCGACGCCCAGTGTCTCCCCACCGACGCTGGCCGCCGGCCACAAGCCGTGAGCGCCCGCGCTCGCCCGGTTTCGCCGACCGGCTGGATTCTGCTGCCGGCCGCGGCCGCCTTCGCCGCCGCCTTCGTGTTTGCGACCCCGGTGAGATTTGCCGGCCTGCAACTCCCCGAGCCGGTGTTCGCGCTCGTCCCGGCCTATGTCTGGGCGCTGGAGCGACCCTCGGCGGTGGCCCCGATGGCGCTGGCGGGCCTGGGCATGGGCCTCGACCTGCTCTGGGGGACGCCACTCGGCCTCTGGTCATGCGGCCTGCTGGCCGCCTATGCGGCGATTTTCCTGATCCGGCCGATGTTGGCTGGTCAGGAGTTCTGGGTCCTGGGCGGCGCCTATGTCGCCGCCTGCGCCGCCGCCTTCTTGATCGGCCTGACGCTGGTCAGTCTGAAGGCCGGCCGCGTTCCGGATCTGATCGGCGTCGCTGCGCAGTTTCTGGTGACGGTTTTGCTCTATCCCTTCGCGTGGAAACTCGCGGAGCGCTATGAATCCGCCGAGATGCGTTACTGATGTTCGAGCCGGCCTTTCATTTCGACCAAGTCAATGAGCGTCAGGCACGCTTTCACCGTCGCGCCTTCCTGTTCGGCGGCTTGACAATGAGCGGGCTGCTGGCCCTGGCCGGCCGGCTTGGCCAATTGCAGATCTTCGAGGCCGGCCGCTACGCGCTGCTCTCCGAGCACAATGAGTTCGAGTTTCGCCTGACTCCGCCGCCCCGGGGGCTGATCCTCGACCGTCACGGCGTGGTGCTGGCCTCCAACCGTCCGGCCTTTCGTCTGCTGGTGGCGACCGACGAGACCGTCGACATCGACAAGACCCTGGCCGAACTCGCCGAGCTGACGCCGATGGACGATGCGCGCCGCGCCCGTCTGGCGGCCGACATCGCCAACGCCCCGCGCCGGGCTCCGGTGGCCGTGGTCGAGGACATGACCTGGGAGGAATTCTCACGCGTCAACATTCGCGCCCCCGAGCTTCCCGGGGTCACCGCCGACATGGGCGAGGTCAGGGTCTATCCATTCGGCGGCGCCTTCACCCACGTGGTCGGCTATGTCGCCAAGGTCAACGCGAGAGACATTGCCAAGACCGGCCCCAACGCTGACCCGATCCTGCTCAACCCCGGTTTCAGAATAGGGCGTCAAGGCGTTGAAAAGGCCTTCGATCTTGATCTGCGTGGAAAGTCGGGCGCGAAGAAGGTCGAGGTCGATGTCAAGGGCCGGGTGGTGCGCGACGACCCCGGCGGCGACGTCCCATCCGTGGCCGGCGCGCCGATTCGCCTGACCCTTGACGCCGACATCCAGAACCGGGCCCTGGACGTGTTCGGCGACGACAGCGGCGCGGCGGTGATGCTCGATTGCCGCAGCGGCGATGTCCTGTGCCTCGCCTCGGCTCCGAGCTTCGACGCCAATCGCTTCGTCAAGGGGCTGACCGGGCCCGAATACAAGGCGCTGTCGGAATACGACCGCAAGCCGCTGTTCAACAAAGCGCTGACGGCGACCTATCCGCCCGGCTCGACATTCAAGACCATGGTCGCCCTGGCGGCGCTTGAGGCCGGCGTCAGCCCCGACCGCACCTATGTCTGCAACCGGGCCTGGTCGTGGGGCGGCCGGGTCTGGCACTGCGACGCGGCGCACGGGGTCCAGGACCTCCACAACGCCATCAAGACCTCCTGCGACATCTTTTTCTATCAGACCGCGCTCTCGATCGGCCCCGACCGGATCGCCGCCGTCGCCCGCAAGTTCGGATTGGGCCAGATCTTCGATCTCGGCATTCCCGGCCAGAAGCCGGGCATCGTGCCGGACAGCGCCTATAAGCGCCGCAATTTCCCACGCGATCCCAATTGGCACGCCGGCGAGACGCCGAGCATGGGTATCGGCCAGGGTTATGTGGCCGTGAACGCCTTGCAGCTCGCTGTCATGGTCGCCCGGCTGGCCAACGGCTCCAAGGCGCTGCAGCCACGGCTGATCCACGCCATCGGCGATACGATTCAGCCGCCCGGCACGGTCGGCGGCGATCTGCCGGTGGCCGCCGAGCATCTGAAGTTCGTCCGCGCCGCCATGGCCAGTGTCGCCAACGATGTCGGCGGCACGGCCTACAGGGCGGCCCAGATGGATCTTGGCCCGATCAAAATGGCCGGAAAGACCGGCACCGCCCAGACGCACAGCTACGCCGGTGGCCGTGGCGCCCACGGCGCCCAGGGCGCCTGGAGCCTGCGCGATCACGCCTGGTTTGTCTGTTTCGCTCCCTATGACGATCCGCGCTATGCCATGAGCGTGCTGGTCGAGCATGGCGGATTCGGCGCCGATGCGGCCGCCCCCAAGGCGGCGCAACTGATGCGCATCGCCCTGCTCAAAGATCCCGAGGTCAGGGCCCGGATCGTCCAGCCGCTGCCAGGCGCTGAGCCGCCACTGCCTCCAGCGCCGGCCGCCACATGACCGATAGCGCGCTCACCCGTCCTGGCGAACGCGAGCGCCTGACCGTCAAGCTCGGCGAGATCGACTGGCTGCTGGCCGCCTTGCTGGCCGCGCTGACCGCGGTCGGGGTGTTGATGCTGTATTCGATCGCCGGCGGCTCATGGAGCCCGTGGGCCGAACGTCATGCCGGCCTGTTCGCGCTCTGCTTCGCAGCCATGATTGTGCTGGCGGTGACCGATCTTCGGGTCTGGTTCGCGCTCGCCTATCCGACCTATGCCATCGGCCTGGGGCTATTGGCCGCCGCCGTCGTGATCGGCCACACCCGCCTTGGCGCGCAACGCTGGCTTGACCTTGGGCCGGTGCATCTACAGCCTTCGGAAATCATCAAGATCGGCCTCGTGATGGCTCTCGCGCGGTTCTATCACAGCCTGCCGGATCGCCATGCGGGCCTGTCGTGGTGGCTGCTGGTCCCGACCGCGATGATCCTGGTTCCGGCCGCCATCGTCGCCCATCAGCCGGATCTCGGCACCGCCATCCTGATCGCCGGAACCGGCGCGGCGATGATGATACTCGCCGGGCTCAACCTTCGCCTCGTGGCGCTCGGCGCGGTCGGCCTGGCGGCCGCCACCCCGCTGGCGGTGATGTTCGTGTTGAAGGGCTATCAGCGCGCCCGCCTGCTGACCTTTCTGCACCCAGAGGCCGATCGTTCGGGGGCCGGCTATCACATCATCCAATCCAAGATCGCGCTCGGTTCGGGCGGTCTGCTCGGCAAGGGCTATGGCCTGGGCACGCAGGCGCAGCTCAACTTTCTTCCCGAAAAATCCACAGACTTCATGTTCTCTTCCCTGGCCGAGGAGTTCGGCTTCGTCGGCTGCGCCGCCGTGCTTGTGATCTACGCCGCGATCATCCTGATCGGACTGCGCATCGCCGGTCTGGCGCACAGCCATTTCGGCCGCCTGGCGGCGGCCGGGGCGATCATAACCTTTTCGCTGTGCGTGCTGATCAATGGGGCCATGGTCATGGGCCTGGCCCCGGTCGTGGGCGTACCGATGCCGCTGCTGTCATATGGCGGTACGGTGATGATGACGATGATGACCGGTTTCGCGCTTGTTCAAGCGGTCAAGGTGCATCGCTATTCGGAGGTCACCAGCGGCCGCGGGGCGCTGCTCTAACGCTTGACAAGATTCGCCGGCGCACGGCTTGTTTCCGGTGTGGGCCGAGACGCAGAGAAGATCGCTGTAGCGGCCGCGGCGCCCACGCCTCGTCGTATCGAGCTCAATCGATCGGATGTGCCAGAAGTAGCTTGGCCGCCGATGGCGGTCGGCAACGCCGCGGTGCTCGGCGCGCTCCTGCGGCAGATCGACGACAGCCAGTGGATGACCGCCGGTGACATCGAGGCGATGCAGGCCAGGCAGCTGGCGCTGCTGCTTGCGCATTGCGAGAAATATTCTCCGTATGTCCGCAGAATTCTGAAGAAAGCCCAGCTTAAGGCGAGCCAGTTCGCCAAGCCCGGCATGCTGCGCCGCCTGCCGATCCTGACCCGCCGGCAGCTTCAGGACGCTCAGGACGTATTCTGCACCATGGCTCCTAACGCCCATATGCCGCTCGTCGAATCGCCGACCACCGGCTCGACCGGGACGCCGGTGACTGTGGTGCGGTCGTCTGTCACCAGCATGGTCCAGGCGGCGTCGGTGTTGCGCGCCTACGCTTGGCACGGACGGCGCTACGAGGACCGGGCCTGCAGCCTCAGAGCCCTGATGGAAACGGTTGAGCGGCGCGACGACTGGGGGCCGCCGGCCACCATG
>DATBOH010000044.1:0-7990 GCA_036553915.1 Caulobacteraceae bacterium
TGGCTCCCGACCGCAATGGTTTTGCCGTCACCTACGCCATCGACGAAGGGCCGCGTTATCGGTTCGGCAATATTACCGTCAAGACTGACCTCAAGAAACTCAATCCCGACATTTTGCGCTTGCTGCTGCCGATCCGCACCGGTCAATTGTACGAAGATCAGAAGATTGAAGCCTCTACCGATGATCTGACGTTCGCCGCCGGAGCAGCAGGGTTTGCGTTCGTCGATGTGCACCCGGTCTATAAATCCGACCCGGTCAAGCGCACCGTCGATGTCGAATTCGACATCAAGGAAGGCCCGCGGGTCTACATTGGCCGCATCGACGTCGTCGGCAACACCGCGACCCTCGACCGGGTCGTTCGGCGCCGCCTGCTGGTCTCTGAGGGCGACGCCTACAATCGCGCCCTGGTGGATCGCTCTAAGTCCAATGTCAGGGCGCTCGGATTCTTCAAGGACGTCGACATTACCAATGTGCCGGCGGCCGAGCCGGATCGCACCAATCTGCTGGTCAAGGTCACCGAGCAACCGACCGGCCAGCTTTCTTTCAGCGCCGGTTACAGCACCGTCGACAAGATCGTCACCGACGTCAGCATCAGCCAGAGCAATTTCCGCGGCCGCGGCGACAATCTCGGCCTCAGGGTCTCGCTCGGCACCCTGCGCCAGCAGGTCGATGTTTCCTATACCGAGCCACATTTCCTGGATCGCGACCTGACAGCAGGGTTCGATCTCTATGCCTACAAATATAATTTCTTTCAGTTTTCCTCGTACAATACGACCTCGGCCGGCGGCGTCTTTAGGATCGGATTCCCGCTTACGGCCAGGGCCTCCCTAACCACTCGCTACACGCTGCGCACCGACGATGTGATCGTTCAGAACAGCGTCTGCATACCGGGCGAACAGCAGGTCTCGAAGGTGCTCTGCCAGGAGCGTGGTTCGTACCTGACGTCGCAAATTGGCTACACTCTGGCCTATGAACACCGAAACGACCCGCTTCACCCCACGCGGGGCTTCAACCTCGCCCTTTCGCAGGACGTCGCCGGCTTCGGCGGCACCGTTCACTACGTCAAGACGATCGCCAACGGCGGCTGGTACCACGGCTTCACCAAGAACTTCGTCCTCAGTGTCACCGGCATCGTTGGCTATATCGATGGCTGGAACGGCGATTCGATCCGCATCGCCGACCGCTTCTATGCCGGCGGCGATGACTTCCGCGGTTTCGATATCGCCGGCATAGGCCCCCGCGATCTGCAGTTTGGCGACGCTCTGGGCGGCAAGCTGAAGGCGATTGGCACCATCGAGGAAACCATCCCGACCTTCATTCCCGAACAATACGGGATCAAGGCGGCGCTGTTCACCGACTTCGGCACCGAGGGCCTGCTCGACCGCAAGGACAAGACCGATCCGGACACCCACCTGCCGCTGCCGACGGTCGTCGACAACCTGGCCTTCCGGGCCACGGCCGGCATCAGCATTTTCTGGAAATCTCCCATGGGGCCGCTGCGCTTCGATTTCAGTCAGATCATCCGCAAGCAGCCCTACGATCGCACTCAGCTGTTCAGGTTCTCCACGGCAACAACCTTCTAACCTAAGGCAACACACCCCCATGACCCTGCGTTTCATCGCCACCTCGGCGACCGTTCTGGCCGCGCTCAGCGTGGCATCCTTGGCTTCGGCCCAAACCCGCGCCGCCGCCACTCCGCCGCCTGTCGCTCAGGGGCCGGCCATCCCCGGCGTCTGCGTTCTATCGGTCAATCAGGCCATCTCGACCTCCACCGTCGGGGGCTATGTCCGCGACCGGATGACCCAGATCGTCAGCCAGGTGAAGGCCGAGTTGCAACCTGAAGACACCTCCATTTCCACCGAAGGCCGGGCGCTTGAGGCCAAGCGCAGCACCTTGTCGGCCGCCAGCCTCCAGAGCCAGGCCCAGGCCCTGCAGGCGCGCGTCAACGCCTTGCGCCAAAAGGCCGACCTGCGCCAACGCGAGGTCCAGGCCACCGAGCAGAAGGCGCTCAACCGGATTGCCCAGGAACTCGATCCGATCGCCCGGCAGCTCTATGAGCAACACCGTTGCAGTATCCTGTTCAACAAGGACGCGGTGATGATCTCCAACCCGGAAATGGATTTGACCACCCAGGCCGTAGCTGGGCTCAACGGGCGCATCCAGCAGTTCGCTTTCGAACGCGAGCGCCTGGATACCGCCGCCGCTCGCTGATTCGGTTAAGGGCGCCGGTTCATGCCTGACGCCCGATTTTTCGAGTCTCTCGGTCCGGTCAGCGTCTCCGAACTGGCGTCGCTGACCGGCGCCCAACTCATCAGAGGCCGCCCCGGTGCGGCTATCGATCAGGTCGCCACCGTGGCCGCCGCGAGCGCCAGCTCCGTCACTTTCCTTACCGACCGCCGATTTGCTCCGGCCCTGGCCAGCAGCGCGGCCGGCGCCTGTTTCATGGACGCGCGCTGGGCCGAGACGGCGCCGCCCGGCTGCGCGGTGCTCGCCAGCCCCACGCCCCAGGCGGCCTATGCGATCGCCGCAGAGCGATTGCACCGTCCATGGCGACATCCCGCCGGCTCTGCGACTGTACATCCCGAAGCGAGGCTGGAAGCGGGCGTCGAGATCGGCCCTGGCGCCGTCATCGGGCCCGGCGCGACGATCGGACGCGGAACCGCCATCGGCGCCTATGCGGTCATCGGCCCCGGCGTGGCCATCGGACGCGACGGCCAGATCGGTCCGCACGCCACCATCGGTTTCGCTCTGATCGGCGACCGGGTCCGCATCTACGCCGGTGCGGCGATCGGCGAAGCGGGATTTGGAGCCGCCGGTGGGCCAAAGGGCGTCATCGATGTGCCTCAACTGGGCCGGGTCATTCTGCAGGATGGTGTGACCATCGGGGCCAACAGCAGCGTCGACCGCGGCGCCTATGACGACACGGTGATTGGCGAGAACACCAAGCTCGATAACCTCGTGCATGTCGGCCACAACACCACCATCGGGCGCAACTGCGTGTTCGCCGCCTACTGCGGCATTTCCGGCAGCGTCAGCATCGGCGATAATTGCATGTTCGGTGGCCGCGTCGGGGTGGCCGATCATATCTCCATCGGAGATGGCGCGCAGTTGGGCGCCAATGCTGGCGTAACCATGGATGTGCCAGCCGGCGGGCGGTGGGGCGGCTTCCCGGCCAAGCCGGTCCGCCAGTGGCTGCGCGAAACGGCATGGGTTACCGCTAGGGCGCGGCGTCGTTCGGCCGGGGAAGGTGAGGGATGATGAGCGAAGCGCCAGGCGAAGGCACGGATATCGATGTTCAAGAGATCATGCGCCGGATTCCGCACCGGCCGCCTTTCCTGATGATTGATCGGGCCGAGGCCTATGAGGCCGGCAAGACCCTCACCGGGGTGAAGAACGTCACCATCAACGAACCCTTTTTTCAGGGCCACTTCCCGGAGAGCCCGGTGATGCCGGGCGTGCTCATCATCGAGGCGATGGCCCAGACCGGCGGGCTGCTGATGTCCAAATCCTGGGACGCCGATCCGACCGGCAAGATCATTCTGTTCATGTCGGTGGACAACTGTCGTTTCCGCCACCCGGTTCGCCCCGGCGATGTGCTCAAGCTGGTGGTCGAGGTGCTGCGCTCGCGTTCGGATGTGGTGAAGTTCAAAGGTCGCGGCCTGGTCAATGGCAAGCTCGCGGCCGAGGCGGAATTCGCCGCCATGCTGGTGGACATCCGCAAGTGATCCACCCAACCGCGATCATTCACGATGGCGCGCGCCTGGCCGCCGACGTCGAGGTCGGGCCCTACAGCGTCGTCGGGCCAGGTGTCAGCCTGGCCTCAGGGGTTAAGCTCGGGGCGCATGTGATCGTCGACGGCCAGACCGAAATCGGAGAACACACAGCCGTCCACGCCTTCGCGGTGCTGGGCGATGCGCCGCAACACGCCGGCCACAGGGGCGAGCCGACGCGTCTGGTCATCGGCGCGCGCAACCTGATCCGCGAGCAGGTCACCATGCATTGCGGCACCGCCATGGGCCGCACGGTCACTCAGGTCGGCTCCGACGGCTTCTTCATGGTCGGCGTGCATATTGGCCACGACTGCATCGTTGGCGACCATGTGGTCATGGCCAACAACGCCACCCTCGGCGGTCATGTGATCATGGAGGACTATGTGATCATGGGCGGACTGTCGGCGGCGCATCAGAATACCCGCATCGGAAGGCATGCCTTTGTCGGCGGCATGGCCGGCGTCAATCATGACGTCATTCCGTTCGGCAATGTCTGGGGTAACCACGCTCACCTTGAGGGGCTCAACCTGGTCGGGCTCAAGCGTCGTGGCTTTTCCAGAGAGGCGATCAACACCCTGCGGGCGGCCTATCGGATGCTGTTCGCCGAGGAAGGCACGTTCCAGGAGCGTCTCGACGACACCGCCGAAGCCTATGGCGCCTCGGAAGAGGTCATGGAGATCGTCGCCTTCATTCGCGCAGACTCCGGCCGGCCCCTGACCACACCGCAACGCGAGGTGTGAGAAGACCAAGGTGCGCAAGCTCGGCCTTGTCGCCGGCGGCGGCGCGTTGCCGCTCATCCTCGCCGCCCATTGCCGCGGGCTTGGCAGGCCGCTGTTCGTCATCCGCCTGACCGGCTACGCCGATCCGGCGCTGGCCGCCTATGATGGATTGGAGCTTGGTCTGGGGAAGCTCGGGGCGGCGTTCGCGGCCCTCAAAGGGGCAGGCTGCGAGGCCGTTTGTTTCGCTGGCCATGTCGATCGGCCAAACCTGAAGGCGCTGCAGCCAGACTTTCGCGCCCTGGCGGCGCTGCCCGGCGCGATCGCCGCCGCGGCCAGGGGCGATGACGGTCTGCTGACATTTCTGATCCGCGAATTCGAGCGCGAAGGTTTCGTCGCCGAAGGCGCCGACGAGGTCATGGCCGAGCTGCTGCTGCCGTTTGGCGCGATCGGCAAGCATCGTCCGGCGCGGGGTCACCGTGGCGATATCGCGCGGGCGCTGGAGGCGGCGCGCTCGGTCGGGGCCCTCGACGCCGGTCAAGGCGCGGTCGTCTGCGACGGTGTGATCCTGGCGCTGGAGGCGCGCGAGGGAACTGACGCCATGCTGGCCAGGATCGGCACGCTGCCGGCGGCCGTGCGCGGCTCGCCGTCGCGTCGGCGTGGCGTGCTCGCCAAGGTCTGCAAGCCGGACCAGGAAAGGCGGGTCGATCTGCCCACCATCGGCCCGACGACGGTGCGGCGGGCGGCTGACGCCGGCCTGGCCGGGATCGTCGGTGAAGCCCGTGGCGCCCTGGTGCTGGAACGTGAACAGGTGGCCGCCCTGGCCGATTCTCTTGGGCTGTTTGTCTGCGGTGTCGAGGCGCCGGGGCTTGCTTCAGCGTGAGCGGGGTCCGCCTGCTGCTGGCGGCCGCCGAGCCTTCCGGCGATGCCCTTGGCGCGCGGTTGATCGCGGCGCTGCGTCAGCGCTTGGGCGCCGATCTGCAACTGGTCGGCGCGGGAGGCCCGCGCATGGCCGCCGAAGGGCTCGTCAGCGCTTTCGATATCAGGCCCCTGTCAGTGCTTGGCGTTTTCGACGCCCTGAGAGTCTATCCCCTGGTGCGGCGACGCGCCCGAGACCTCGGAGCCGTGGCGGCGCAATTCCGCCCCGGCGCGGCGGTGCTGATCGATTCCTGGGGCTTCAATTTGCGCGCCGCCCGCGCCATCCGTCGCGCCGCTCCCGACGTCCGGTTGATAAAATATGTCGGACCGCAGATCTGGGCGACGCGACCGGGACGCGCCAGGACCCTGGCCGGAGCCGTCGATCATCTGCTGACCATTCACGCCTTCGATGCGCCGATGTTCGAGGCGGCCGGACTGGCCACCACCTTTGTCGGCAACCCGGCCCTGGCCGCCGGAGCGCCCCGCGCAGATCCCATGGCCCTTCGGCGCCAGCATGGATGGGACGAGGCCGACCCGGTGCTGTTGATCGCGCCGGGAAGCCGGGAAGGCGAAATCGCCCGCCTGCTGCCGCCATTCCTCGACGCCAGCCTGCGCCTGCGCGCGGCGCGGCCAGCCCTGCGCCTGGTGGTGCTGGCCGCCGCGGCGGTCGCCGACCGGGTGAGGCGCCAGGTCCAGGCCGAGTGGCCGGCCGACACCATCATCGCCGCCGATGCCGGAAAATCCATCGCCGCGGCCACAGCGGCCCTGGCCTGCAGCGGCACTGTGACCACCGAACTGGGGCTGGCGGGCGTACCGATGGTTGTCGCCTATCGCCTCGACGCGCCGACGGCTTTCATCGCCCGCCGATTGCTCCGCACACCCTGGATTACACTCATGAACGTCGCCGCCGGCCGCGCCGTCGTTCCTGAATTCATCCAGGAGGCGTGCACGGGAGAGGCCTTGGCCGCAGCCCTCTCAGCGTTGCTCGACGATCCGGTGGCGCGGGCGCTTCAGATCGCCGATCAGGCGGCCGCGCTGGCGCTCATGGCCGGTGGCATTGCCGACCCGGCTGGGGCGGCGGCCGAGGCGGTGCTCAAGCCATTCGGTCAGCGGGCCTCCAGTGGCTTGTAGTCGCGCCGCAGAGGCCCGGTATAGAGTTGCCTGGGGCGGCCGATCTTGCGTTGCGGGTCCTCGAACATTTCCCGCCATTGGCTGATCCAGCCGACCGTGCGCGCGATGGCGAACAGGACGGTGAACATGGTGGTCGGAAAGCCCATGGCCTTGAGGGTGATGCCTGAATAGAAATCCACGTTCGGAAACAGCTTGCGATCGACAAAATACGGGTCGTTCAGGGCGATTTTCTCAAGTTCCAGAGCGACTTTCAGCAACGGATCGTCGGCGTCTCCGACTTCGTCCAGGACTTCGTGGCAAGTGGTCTGCATTACCGTCGCGCGCGGATCGTAGTTCTTGTAGACCCGATGGCCAAAGCCCATCAGGCGATATTTCCTATCCTTAACGCCTTGAATGTATTCTGGGATTCTGTCGACGGAACCGATCTCCTGCAGCATCATCAGCGCTTCTTCGTTGGCCCCGCCATGGCTGGGCCCCCACAGGCAGGCGATGCCCGCGGCGATACAGGCAAAGGGATTGGCCCCGGACGACCCAGTCAGCCTCACCGTCGAAGTCGACGCGTTCTGCTCATGGTCGGCGTGCAGGATGAAAATGCGATCCATGGCCCGGGTCAGCACCGGGTTGGGCGTCCAGTCCTCGGCCGGCACCGAAAAGGCCATGCGCAGGAAATTCTCCGCATAGGAGATGTCGTTGCGCGGCGACACGAACGGCTGTCCGACCGAATACTTATAGGCGCGGGCGGCAATGGTTGGCATCTTGGCGATCAGCCGGTGGGCCGAGATGCGCCGCTGTTCGGGATCATCGACATTGATGCTGTCGTGGTAAAAGGCCGAGAGCGCGCCCACCGCCCCGGTCATGATCGCCATCGGGTGGGCGTCAGAGCGAAAGCCGCCGAAAAAGCGGTCGAACTGCGCATGCAGCATGGTGTGGTAGGTGATGTTGTGCTCGAACTCCTCGAACTGCGGCGCGGTCGGCAGTTCACCGTTCAGCAGCAGGTAGCACACCTCAAGAAAGCTGGACTTTTCGGCTAGCTGCTCGATCGGATAGCCGCGGTGCAGCAGCACGCCGGCGTCGCCGTCGATGTAGGTGATCTTGCTCTCGCAACTCGCCGTCGAGGTGAACCCGGGGTCGAAGGTGAAAATGTCAGCGTCGGCGTACAGCTTGCGGATATCGACAACGCTCGGACCGGCGGTCCCTTCGATCACCTTCAGTTGGATGGTCTTGTCGCCGAGGGAGACGGTCGCGCTATCGCTCATCGGGCGGTCCCTGCCGGTGAAGTTCAAACTGCTGTTCGGCGCCACTTATAGCGTCTTACCGCACTTGCGAAAGGGAATCGTCGAGACGCTTCAGGCTGGCTTGCGAACCGAGCGCGGCGAGGGCGCTGCCGAGGTCCGGGGCGACCGCGCCGGCGGCGACGATGGCTCGCAGCGCTGGTCCGAATTTGCCCATGCCGAC
>DATBOH010000061.1:0-9278 GCA_036553915.1 Caulobacteraceae bacterium
CCGTTCCTCGCCACCGAGGGCCTAGCGGTCCGGTTCCAACATTTGCTTCCGCCCCGATACAAGGCGCAGGATCAATGTTGGAATCGAAAGACCACTAGCAACGTTTTGACTTTCTAGTGGACTTTGAACCTGACATTCGCCAGATGGCCGATGTCGGTGGTAAGCGAACGTCAGATTCGTTCCACTAGAGCCGTCCGGCTCCCTGGCCGAGCTTCCAGCCGGAAATGCGGGTGGTCTCGATGTGGCGGCTCAGCTCCCAAGGGTCGGGAGAGAGTATCCTGCGGGCCTCGATCTCACTGTCGGCCCGAACGGCCAGCATCACATAGGGTGTGCCGTCCAACGGACCGCCGAGTAACAGGAAACCGCTGGCCTCCAGTTCGGCGAGAAACAGCGCGTGCTCTTCGAAACCGGGTTGAGCTTCCTGTGGAAGGGCGGGATCCCAGGCCGGACCGCGCGAGCGCGTCACGGCGTAGACGGCGCCTGTTCGGGCGGGGATGGCGGCGACCGCCTCGGCTTGGGGCTTTTTGCGAAGCGTGGCGGTGCGGCCCATGGAACTCTACGACCTCTACATAAACGCGGGGCGGCGGTTGTCGGGAATGGCCATCGTCGCGTCGCCCCAACTCTCGCGTTACACCTTGGCCTCAGACGCGCTTTTACACGCGCGAAAAGGATAAGGCGACTGGCTTTGATTCGCGCAATCCCCCGCCGACCGTTGCTCGTGGATGGTTACACCCGGCCTTGATCCCCAAGGCGATTTGGGGCAGAAATACGACCGCTTCGGGCAACCCATGCGCCCGAGGCGCGTTCAGTCAGCGTTCATCTTGTGTCATTCAGATAGGCTATGGGCACGCGTCGCCCAAACGGAGGGCCGTCATGAAGCTCGCGATTCTCGCCGCCACCGGCGCTGCGGCCCTGGCTTTCGCCAGCAGCGCTTCGGCAATCGTCAACTACGTCAGCGATGGCGATTTCAGCAGTCCATCCGGAGGCGCCTCCTACACCCCCTACGGTGGAGGCTCCTCGATGGGGCCGTGGACCGTGGGCGGCAACAGCGTCGATCTGATCGGCGGCTACTGGCAGAATCCCAACGGCACCGCCGGCAGCGTCGATCTCGATGGATCCGCCCCGGGCAGCATCAGCCAGTCCCTCAGCCTGATCGCCGGCGACCACTACACCCTTACCTTTTACCTTTCGGGCAACCCGGACGGCAACATCGGTCCTCATACGGTTGACGTGAGCGTTGGCAACCTTGTTGGCGATGCGTTCACCTACACCACCGGATCGAACAGCAGGACGTCGATGAACTATGCGCTTGAGACGGTGAACTTCACCGCCACAGCGACCAACGTCCTGTCGTTCAGCAGCGCCGACGCCAGTGGAGCCTACGGTCCCGTGGTTGGCGATATCAGCGTCACCGCCGCGGTGCCCGAGCCGGCCACCTGGGCGTTGATGCTGGCCGGCTTCGGCGGCCTCGGCCTGGCGTTGCGCGGACGCCGGCGCTTCGCCATCGCCTGAGGACCGCGAAACCCAAAAAAATTCGGGCCGCTCCGGAAACGGGGCGGCCCTTCTGATTCTCGGGGTGCGGACTTGCCTCAACGGTCGGTGGCCGGCGGGCCAATCGACCCTGGTAAAACGCTATATTGCCGACCCGCCTCTCCTGATGAAGCTCAGCACCACCAAAATCACAAATACGACCAAAAGAATCTTCGCGATTGTCGCGGCCAGGCCGGCCAAGGCGAAAAATCCCAACGCCCCGGCAATCAAGGCGAGGATGGCGAAGACGATCACCCAGCCAAGCATGTTTGACGCTCCATTGGATCAGGCGACGGAGTTCGTCGCGGCGAATCCAACGTCGCCTCGAAGGATGAAGTTCCGTCAGCGGTTCGCGAAGCGCAGGGTCATCCGGTCGCTCTCGCCGATCGCCTTATATTTGGCCGCGTCATAGCCGGCCGGGACCGGCTTGCCCTTGTCGTGGTCCCGCAGGGTCGGCGGCAGGGTCCAGACCCCGAATGGATGGGTCTTGTCGTCCTTTGGATTGGCGTTGATCTCCGAGCGCGAGCGCAGTGTGAAGCCAGCCTTGCGAACTTCGCCGATCAGATAGGCGGTCGAGACATAGCCGTCGTGGGCGTCGTCGATCATCGGCCGGGGATCGGCGCGATGTTCCTCAACCGCCAGGATGCCGCCCGGTTTGAGCGCCGAGTGGAATTCGGCGAGCAACTTCGCCACCTCGCCCGGCGTCCACATCCAGTCGTGAAAGTTGCGCGCGGTCAGAACCAGGTCGGCGGACCCGGCGGCGACCAACGGTGCGTCGCCCAGCGGCGCGATCTCGATCGCCCCCCAGGTCGCGAGGTCGGCGAAGCGGGCCTTGAAGGCGGGGATGCCGCGTTCCGGGATTGCGGCGACATAGCGGCCGCCTGTGGCGGCCAGGTATGGGCCGAGAATCTCAGTCCAGTAACCGCCGGCCGGCTCGATCTCCACCACGGTCATACCCGGCGTCAGGCCCCAGAACCGCAAGCTGGCCAGCGGATGCCGCCACGGATCCCGGGCCCGGTTGGCGGCCGATCGGCGAGTGCTAGCGACAAAGCCGGCCAGATCCGGAGTTGGGGCGGCGAAGCCGGCCGTGGCCGCCGCTCCGGCCAGCGCCAAGGAAAAGCCGCGCCGATCGATCATGCGACGAAAGCCCTCGTTCGGTAGATCAGGTACCGCTCCAGCGGCGTACGCGACCGACGTCCACGTGGACGAAATCCGATTCCGGATAGTAGCCGACCCCGCCCATATCGAGGCTGAGGGCGGCGTTGCGGAGATAGGAAAGATCCAGGCCGGTCATGCGGATGTCGATCGCCTCGCCCTGCATATGCAGGCTTCCGACCGCAACCTCGCCGCTGGCGGCGTGCAGCAGAGCGTTGGTCGAGGCTGACCGGTAACCGGAGATCACCTCGAACCGTGGGGTCTGGTCGGTCTTCAGCGACAGGGCTGTCAACAGATCGAGCAAATGCGGCTCGATAGTGTGCACCTCATTGGTCCGATGATCGCGCAGGACACGGTTCACGGCCATCAACGCGTCCGGCAGATAGGCGCCATTTTCCCAATAGGCGACATCGAGCTTCTCGCCGGTATGCAGGTTGTCGAACGCCAGCCGCCGGGCCGAAATTCCGGCGGGCGTCCCGGCCGAGCGGGCGATGAGATCGCCGATCGGATCGGTGTCGGCGCCCATCGCGCCAGGCGCGGCGAACAGCGCCGCAAGGCCAAGGCCCGTCGTCAGGAGGGTTCTGCGCGCGATCCTCATCTCACTGGAATCCATCATGCGCCCGAAAGGAAGCATTAACCAACCAACTCCTTGCTACAAGATTATCAATGCGCCGCAGCGAGCGCGGCATTGAGCTTCGGGTCCCAGCCATACAGATCGGGCCGGAATATGACCGGCCCCCCGTCATCGGCGGCCTCGGCTGTCCGATAGACCAGGAAGACCGCCATGGTTTTTCCAGGGCGAACCCAGCGCGTATCGCCCGCCTCGATCACCGTGTTCACTTTATCGAGAGTCCAGCCCTGATCGGAGAGCAGGGCCACGGCCAGCTCGTTGGGCTTTTCCAGGCGCACGCAGCCATGGCTGCGGCCGCGCGCGTCGACGGCGAACAGCGCCCTGCCCGGCGTATCGTGCAAATAGACGCTGAACGGATTGGGCATCTCGAACTTGACGCGTCCGAGCGAGGATTGCGGTCCAGCCTTCTGAACCAGCTGGCCGTTGACCACTTCAAATCCATGCTTGGCGAAATAACCCGGGGCCCTGGCCTCCTTTGGAAACAGCTCGGCCTTGGCGATGTCAGTCGGTACGTGCCAGGCCGGGTTGAACTGGATGCTTGAGACGTGCGAGGCGAACAGCGGCGTCGGCTTGCTCGGTTCGCCGACGATGGAGCGCATCGCCAGCGCCGGCTTGTCGTCGAAATACACCGTCACCTCGGCGGCGGCGATATCGGCGATGATCCGGTCGGCCGGCATTTGATAGGGGAGCCAACGCTCTCGCTCAAGACTGGCGTCGATCGCCGCCAGGCGCGCCTGCACCGGCACATTGAGGGCTTTCAGGGTCTGGGCGTCGAGCCGCCCGGTGGCCCGCAAGGCGTGGCGGAGCTGGAAGGCGGCGACGACCCCCTCCAGTTCCCGGTCGAACAGCGGAGAGGCTGAACGACGGTCGAGATAGCCTTCGACGGCCAGGCGGGCACGCAGGGCGCCAACCGCTGGACCGCGCGCGCCGATATGCAGGTCGGTAACCCCCTCGGGGAGTGCCGACCAGCCGCCGCGGGCGCGAATGGCCTGGTAGCGGGTGCGGGCCTTTACCAGGCCCACAAACAACGGCTCGCGGCGATCGACGCCGGCCGCCCAGTCGGCGACCCGGTTGTGGCGCCGAGCATCGGCGAAATCGCCAGCCGCGTCATAGGGCGCGCGCAGGGCCCAGTTGGAATCGACGGCCGCCGGATTGGCGATCCGCCCGTGTTCGTTCTGGGCCAGGGCGACGGCGGCCTTGGCGAAAGCGGCCTGGGCGTAGGCGCGCAGGTTTGGGTCATTGCTCGCCAAGGCCGGGGCGGCGCCGTCGAGCTCGCCGGGGTAGGAGAAATCGACCGCCGAACGCAGCGCCTTGTCGATCGCCTGACCATCGGCGACCGAAAGCGGCGGAACCGGAGGCGGGGCCGGGACGACCACCACGGGCACGGCCGGTGGGGCCACCGCGTCGGTCGGTTGGCCCATGCACGCGCCGGCCGCCGCCACGGCCAAGGCGGCCGACAATGCCGCAAGGGCGCGGGTCATGGGGCTCGCCACCAGCGCGGCGCCTCGACGAAATCGTTGGCGGCCGCGCGCGCCTTGCGCAGCCGCTTACGGTTGCGCGCCAATTCGCCGCCCAGCATCAGCCCGGCGGCGTAGGCGGCCTGTTGCGGCGCGCCGGCGTCGGCGATCAACGTCGGGATCAGGGCTTCGGCGACCGCCAGGTCATTGAGCCGTCCAAGGCGGTCCTGCAGCGATTCAAGCGCGGTGATGAACGGCCCATAGGCGCCGCTTCGGCCGGCAGGCCCCAGATCGACGAAGAATTCGGCTGCATAACGCATCTTCTTGGCCGCGATGCGAGCGCCGTGACGGGCGCGTGAATCTTTCCAATCCAGAGATTCGAGGCGCGCGGTCAAGGCGTGCCGACGCTTCTCAAGAGCGGCGGCGGCAAATCCGGCGATCGCCTGAGCGTCATCGCCGCGGTCGAGGCCCGGCGTCGGCTCGCTCTCGATCCACGCGGCGCAATCGATCAGAAGCATACGGAAACGCGCCGAGCCGACGGCTAGTCGGGCGCGTTCATGGGCCGCCGCCTGGGCGGCCAGCAAGGCGTGGCCAAACTGCGCCGTCCCGGCGCGGTCGGCGCGGTCGGCGCGGTCGTCGGCCAGAGGAACATAGGTCTCCGCGATCAGCACATCGAGGTTGCGCGCCTCGGCCAGCTCGCCGGTGAGCCACCGCGCCTCAGCCTTTATGGCCTCGAGCCGCGCATGGTCGAGCATCGCCTTGAACAGGCTCATGGCGACGCGCAGCCGCCGCAAGGCCGTGCGGGCCTGGTGCAGACATTCCAGTCGCGGGGTCTCGCGCACCAGCTCGGCGTTGACCGAGAGCTGTCGCGCACAGCGGCGGGAGAGAATCTTGAAGGCGTCGAGAGCCGCCGTGTCCGGGGCGAGCGGCCGCTCGCCAAATCGGGCCGGTTCGCCTAGCACCCCGTCGGCCAAGGCGAACCCGCGCTCGGCCTTGCTCAGAAACGTCGGCGATAGGGCGACGTGGCTGGCCAGCCGCCGCCCCTCGGAAAACAGCGCTTGCGGGTCGCCAGCCTTGAGCTCGAGCTCAAGCTCGCTGATCGGCCAGGTGCGATCGCGAACGATGATCTCACCCTCATCGAGGCTAAATTCGATATTGGCCCCCGGGACGTCACGGCGGCGGCTGCGCCGGGCTACCCGGGTCACGAACACCGGGGCCGGCGGCGCCCCGAGACCGACGATGGCGTTGGCCGGCGTGCCCTCCAACAGCGAGAGATCCGGCGCGCCGGCGCGCAGCGACTGCTCGCTTTCGAAACGCGTGAAGCCGTCCAGGGCCTTGAGACTCTGGCTCCAGCGATCGCCATCGCGGCGCAGCCTCAGGCTATAGCCGGCCCTTTGCAGGTGGCGCTGGGGGGTGTCGTAATAGATGGTCTCCAACAGCCTCGGCCGGGCCGAGCCGGTCTCGTGCTCGGCGGCAGCCCTGGCCGAAGGCGAGGCGACGGCAAGCTTGAGCTCGACTTCCTGAGGCTGCGCGCCGGCATCGGCCATGATCGCCAACTCTATTGACGGCAAGCCACGCCGGTGTCGAGAACGATACGATACCGAAGCTCGATTCTATGCCTGGAAGCCCCCGGAACGACCACCGGCATCGCCGCCTTATGGCGCGGCGCGCGGGGCTCGGATAGTAAGGTCAATGCAGTCGCCAGGGAGGGCCGCCTGACCCAATCGATCATCGCGGCCGCGCCGCCAACGGCGCTTCTGGCCAAGGATTTGCGCCAGCGCCACGTGGCCATGATCTCCATCGGCGGCATCATCGGCGCCGGCCTGTTCGTCGGCTCCAGCGCCGGCATCGCCACGATCGGCCCGGCCGTGGTGGTCAGCTATCTGCTGGCCGGCGTGGTGGTGCTGTTGGTCATGCGCATGCTGGGCGAAATGGCCGCCGCCTATCCGGAGATCGGCGCCTTCAGCGAATACGCGCGCCTCGGCCTCGGAAACTGGGCCGGTTTCACGGCCGGTTGGCTGTACTGGTATTTTTGGGTCGTCGTGGTGGCCATCGAGGCCATCGCCGGCGCCAATGTCGTGCACCCCTGGATCCCGTGGGCGCCAGTCTGGGCCACCGCCCTGGTGCTGGTGCTGGCGATGATGGCCACCAATCTCTGGTCGGCCAAATCCTATGGCGAGTTCGAATTCTGGTTCGCCTCGATCAAGGTGGCGGCGATCATCGCTTTCATCGTGCTGGCCGGCGGCTTCCTCGTTGGCCATGCCCTGCCGGGCGGGCGCCTCGCCAACCTGACCGCGCATCGCGGCTTCGCGCCATTTGGACCGCTGTCGGTGCTTGGCGGGGTGACCAGCGTCATCTTCGCCCTGACCGGGGCCGAGATCGCCACGATCGCCGCCGCCGAATCGGCCGAGCCCGGGCGCGCCATCGCCCGCATGACCAGCCAGGTGGTGGTCCGCATCCTGCTCTTCTATGTGATTTCGATCTTTTTGATCGTCACCATCGTTCCCTGGACGGCGATCCATTCCGGCGACTCGCCGTTCGCCATCACGCTGCAGCGCATTGGTGTGCCGGCCGCCGCGGCGATCATGAACCTGATTGTGCTGACAGCGGTGCTGTCGTGCCTGAACTCGGGACTCTATGTGACCTCGCGGGTGTTGTTCACCCTGGCGGCCCACGGAGACGCTCCCCAAGCCCTGGTGGCCGTCAACGCCAGACGGGTGCCGGTGCGCGCGATCCTGATGGCCACCGGCTTCGCGCTTTTGGCTGGCGCGCCGTCGATGCTCGGCGCCGAGCAGGTGTTCACCTTCCTGGTCAATGCCTCCGGGGCATTGATGCTGATTGTCTATGGCCTGGTGGCCTGGGCCGAGCTGCCGGTGCGGCGGCGGCTTGAGCGGGAGGCCCCGGAGAGACTGTCCATCCGCATGTGGCTGTTCCCGGCCGGTAGTTTCGCCGCCCTCGCCGCCATCCTCGCCATCCTCGCCGCCATGGGACTGACGCCGGCGCTCAGGCCGCAATTGCTGTGCAGCCTGCTCGTGCTGGCGGTCGCTCTAGCGGCCTATGTCACGCTCAGGCGCGGCAAGGCGGCCGCGGTCGCGGTTTGAAGACCGGCCGCCGGACACCTACCTGTCTTCGAAGCGAGAGAGAGGATCGGCCATGGCCGGCGGTTGGACGCGCGACGGCGCGGTGACGGATCAGATCGAAGACACGGTCAGCGACGCCGTCCTGGCGGCCCGCGCCCGCCTGCCCTCCGGCGAAGGCGCGAGCCATTGCGACGAATGCGGCGAGGCGATTCCGAAGGCGCGTCGACGCGCGCTGCCGGGCGCGCGCACCTGCGTCGCCTGCCAGACGACCCTCGACCGCCGCGTCAGCCATTCGACAATCAACCGGCGCGGCAGCAAGGACAGTCAACTGAAATAATCTCCGCGACCCCGCCATGCAGGCTTCCGCCATCCTCGATTTCTGGTTTCGCGAACTGAAGCCTCGGCAGTGGTTTCTCGCCTCGCCCAAGCTGGATGAAATGGTGCGTGAACGCTTCGGCGTTGAGGTCGACGCCGCGCTGCGTGGCGAGCGCCACGCCTGGGCCGACACGCCGCGCGGCCGCCTGGCCCTGATCCTGCTGCTCGACCAGTTCACCCGCAATATCCATCGCGGCGCCGCCGGCGCCTTCGCTGGCGACGCCGAGGCCCAACGGCTGGCTCGGGAGGGCGTGGCGGCCGGCATGGACAAGGCTCTCGGCCTCGAGGAGCGCCACTTTTTCTACATGCCGCTGATGCACGCCGAAGACTCTGCGCTGCAGGCGCTCAGCCTGGAGCGGTTCAGCGCCCTCGTCGGGGAAGCCCAGTCAATCCAGGCCTTCGCCAAGGGCCACGCCGCGACGATCGCGCGATTCGGGCGCTTCCCGGCCCGAAACCTGGCCCTAGGCCGACCCTCAACGGCGGAGGAGATCGCCTTCCTCACCCGGTCGCGGCGCAAACCCAAGGTCTAGCGGCGCGACGATCCCAGATAGGCGGTCAGGTCGAGGATATTGCGTTGGTCAGCCGCGGGGTCAGGGCCGCGCGCCTGGACCGCCGCGATCTCAATGCGGCGCCGAGGCAAGCGAAACCGGCAAGAATTAGGGCCCACGCGGCCGGTTCAGGGGCCGGCGTGGCGATGAAGCCTTCATTGCCGCCCGGGCCCTGAAAGGTCCCCGCGATGACTCCGGCGTCATTGATGCCGAGAGCAACGGTCCCACCGGTCGCCAGCGGGTCATTCAAGGTGGTGAAAAGGCCGGCATTGTCGACATAACCGTGCTGGTTGGCTCCAATGGTGTAGAAGCCAACGATCACCCCGGCATTGTTAATGCCATCGGCCGATGTATAGCCCGTAGCAGATGGATCCGAAAAGGCCGTAAAGACCCCACCAATATCGACGAACGCTTGATTGCCGGGGTTATATGTGCCGACTATCGTGCCCGCGTTATTTATTCCGCTAAACTGCAGACCGCTAGGTCCCAACGTATAAACGCC
>DATBOH010000146.1:0-10000 GCA_036553915.1 Caulobacteraceae bacterium
AAGAGCGGCGATGTGATCGCTGAGATCGAGACCGACAAGGCGACCATGGAGGTGGAGGCGGTCGACGAGGGGGTGGTCGAGGCGCTGCTGGTCGCCGAGGGGACTGAGGGGGTCAAGGTCAACACGCCGATCGCCCGTCTGGCGGGCGGCGAAGCCAGGCCAGCGCCGTCCCCCGCCAAACCCGAGCCGGTGGCGGGCGCAACGCCCTCAAAACTGGCCGAAGCGCCACCGCCGAAGCCCGTAACGGCAGCTCCAATCATAACCCCGAAGCCCGATCGCGATCGAGCCTTCGCTTCGCCGCTGGCGCGACGCCTGGCGGGGCAGAAGGGCGTGGATATTTCGACCATCGCCGGCTCGGGTCCGCATGGGCGGGTGATCCGACGCGATGTCGAAGCGGTCTCCGGCATGACATCCGCGCCCGCCATGGCGCCCGCCGCCGCGTCGACGGCGCTTCCGACGACCCGGGAAGCCAGCACACTTGAACACATGGGCGTCGCCGCCGGCTCCTACGATCTCGTTCCGCTGGATGGCATGCGCAAGACGGTGGCCCGGCGCATGACCGAGTCTTTCCGCGACGTGCCGCACTTTCCCTTGAGCGTCGACATCGAGCTCGACGCCCTGCTGGAGGCGCGTCGGAAAATCAACGCCGGTCTGGCCGAAGCCGGCGGCAAGGTCAGCGTCAACGACCTGGTCATCAAGGCCTCAGCGGCGGCGCTGATGCGGGTGCCGGAAGCCAACGCCAGCTACACGCCCGACGGCCTGGCCATGCACCACCATGCCGATATCGCCGTGGCGGTGGCCATCGATGGCGGCCTGATCACCCCGATCGTCCGCGCCGCCGAAGGCAAGGGCGTGGCCCGTATCGCCGCCGAGATGAAGGATCTGGCCGAGCGCGCCAGGGCCCGCCGGCTCAAGCCTGAAGAGTTCCAGGGCGGCACCTTCTCGATCTCGAACCTCGGCATGTTTGGGATCAAGAGCTTCGCCTCGATCCTCAACCAGCCGCACGGCGCGATCCTTTCGGTCGGGGCCGGCGAAAAACGCCCGGTGGTGCGCGACGGGGCGCTCGCCATCGCCACGGTGATGACCGTCACCCTGACCTGCGACCACCGCGTCGTCGATGGAGCCATCGGGGCGCGCTGGCTCAACGCTTTCAAAAGCATGATCGAAGATCCGATCACCATGCTGGTCTGAATTCACAAGGAACGCGCATGACCGAACCCAAGACCGCATTTGATTTCGAGGCCGAGACCTTGGAGGGCGTCCCGGCCCCACTGTCGGCCCACGCCGGTGAGGTGCTGTTGATCGTCAACACCGCCAGCCGGTGCGGCTTCACGCCCCAGTACAAAGGCCTGGAGGCGCTCCAGAAAAAGTTCGCCGGGCGGGGCTTTTCCGTACTTGGATTTCCCTGCAACCAGTTCGGCGCCCAGGAGCCGGGCGATGCGGCCGCGATCGCCACCTTTTGCTCGACCATCTACGACGTCAGTTTTCCAATGATGCGCAAGATCGAGGTCAATGGCGCCGGCGCCCACCCGCTCTATCAATGGTTGAAGAGCGAAAAGAAGGGCGTGCTGGGCACTGAGGCGATCAAGTGGAACTTCACCAAGTTCCTGATCGGTCGTGACGGCCAAGTGGCGGGACGCTTTGCCCCCAATGTCGAGCCGGCGGCCTTGGAAGGGGCGATCGAGGCCCTGATCTGATGGCCGACGCCTTCGATGTGGTGGTCATCGGAGCCGGCCCGGGCGGCTACGTCGCCGCCATCCGCGCCGCGCAGCTTGGGCTTTCGACCGCCATCGTCGAGCGGGAAGCGCTGGGCGGCGTCTGCCTCAACTGGGGCTGCATCCCAACCAAGGCGCTGTTGAAATCGGCCGAGGTCTACGAGCAGCTAGGGCATCTGTCAGACTACGGACTTTCCGCGCCTGAGCGCCGCTTCGACCTCGGCGAGGTCGTGAAGCGATCCCGGAAGGTGGCCAAACAGCTTTCTTCCGGTGTCGCTTTTCTGATGAAAAAGCACAAGATCGCCGTCCTGGACGGCGAGGCGCGACTGGAAAAGGGCGCCAAGGCCCCGGTCGTTGTCGTGAAACTCAAGGCCGGCGGGGAACAGCGCCTGACCGCCGCTTCCGTGATCCTGGCGACTGGAGCGCGAGCGCGGACGATCCCCGCCGCCGGGCTGGTCGCAGATGGTGAGCGGGTGTGGACCTATCGCGAGGCCATGCTGCCAAGGACGGCGCCGAAGTCTCTGGCTGTGGTCGGATCGGGCGCGATAGGGATGGAATTCGCCAGCTTTTTTCGCGCTCTCGGCGCCGAGGTGACGGTCGTCGAAGCGTTGCCGCGTATCCTGCCGGTTGAGGACGAGGAGATTTCGGCGGCCGCCCAGAAAGCCTTCGAGCGCCGCGGCATCGCCTTTCATGTCGGGGCCAAGGTCGCCAGGCTGGAGAAATCCGCCGCCGGGGTCGTGCTGGCGCTGGAGGTGGGCGGCAAGTCCGTACGACTCGAGGCCGAGCGCGCCATCGTCGCCATCGGCATCGACGGCAATGTCGAGGGCCTGGGGCTCGAAGCCCTGGGTGTGAAGCTCGATCGTGGCCATGTCGTGGTCGATGGCCACGGCGCCACCAATGTGCCGGGGCTCTACGCCATCGGCGATGTCGCCGGGCCACCCTGGCTTGCGCACAAGGCCAGTCACGAGGGGGTGCATTGCGTTGAAAATATCGCCGGCGTCGGTGGAGCGCTGCCGGTTCAGGCCATCCCCGGCTGCACCTACACCAGCCCGCAGGTGGCCTCGATCGGCCTCACCGAGGCCCAGGCCCGCGAGCGCGGACTGTCGGTCAAGGTCGGGCGCTTTCCGTTTCGAGTCAACGGCAAGGCGATCGCCTCTGGAGAGACCGAGGGGTTCGTCAAGACCGTGTTCGACGCCGCCACCGGCGCCTTGGTGGGGGCCCATATGCTCGGCGGCGAGGTCACCGAAATGATCCAGGGATTCGCCATCGCCCTGACCTGCGAAGCGACCGAGGCCGAACTGATGGCCACCGTCTTCCCGCATCCGACCATGAGCGAAGCCATGCATGAGTCGGTGCTCGACGCCTTCGGGCGCGCCTTGCATCTCTGACAACGGCGCTCTGTCGCCTGAGCGACGCTTGTCAGAGCAAACCTCTTCCACACGAATTCATCCAAACGGCGAGGGATTTGCCGCCGCCGGGCTCTGACCTAGGGCTTAGCCGCCCTCCGCCTCGGCGATCCGCTGCACGGCGACATAGTCGGTCTTGCCCGAGCCCAGCGTCGGGACTTCGAAGGTGTGCACGATCCGCCTTGGCACCGCCAATTCGGCCGCGCCGACGGTCTTCGCGTGGGCGATGAGCTTGGCGGAGTCGGCGTCCGAACGGTCGGTGACCAGGACTAGGCGTTCGCCCTTGCGCCCGTCCGGGAGCGAAATCACCGCATGGCGCGCCTCTGGCCACAGACCCGACGCCAATGCTTCGGCGGCCGCCAAGGAGACCATTTCGCCGCCGATCTTGGCGAAGCGTTTGACCCGGCCGAGAATGGTAATCCAGTCGTCAGTGCTCATTTCCACCACATCGCCGGTGTCGTGCCAACCGCCGGCCGGGGGTTCGAGTGAGCCGTCGGGCTCCAAATAGCCGCGCATGACGTTGGGGCCGCGAACATAAAGGCGCGCGCCGCGCGCTATGCCCTCGACCGGCTCGAGCCGCGTCTCCATCCCGGGCAACAGCCCGCCGACGGTGCCGGGACGATTGTCCTCGGGCTTGTTGACGGCGATGACCGGCGAGGCCTCGGTGGCCCCATAACCTTCCAACACCGGGATCGGCCCGAAGCGCTCGCGGATCAGCTGGTGCGTTTCGCCGCGCACCTTCTCGGCCCCACAGACGATGAACTTGAGCCCCGCCAACTGCCGGTCCTCGGCCGTCCTGGCGTACTGATTGACGAAGGTGTCGGTGGCCAGAAGGATGCTGGCCCCGGTGTCGGCGATCAGGGCTGGAATCTGTCGCACGTGCAGGGGGCTTGGATATTCAAAGGCCTTCATGCCGGTAAAAAGCGGTAGCAATACCCCGCCGGTCAGGCCAAAACAGTGAAAGACGGGCAGGGGATTGAACATCACCCAGGCCGGATCCAGATCGATGTGGGCGGCGACCTGCTCGACATTGGCGATCAGGTTGGCGTGACTGAGCATGACGCCGCGCGGGGCGCCAAAGCTGCCGGAAGTGAACAGGATCACGGCCGCATCGTCCGGCCGGGCCTTGGCGCGGAATCGCCGCGGCGCCAGTGAAGCGGCCAGGGCGTAGGCCTTGTCGACGGCGCCGATCTTGCGCCGCACATCCTCCAGGTAGGTGACGACGCAGCGGCTTTCGAGAGCGTCGATCAGGTCGTGCAACTTGCCTTGTTCGATGAACCGGCGCGAGGTCAGCACCTGGGTGACGCCGGCCAGCGCTACGGCGGCGCGCAGGTTGCGCAATCCGGCGGTGAAATTGAGCATCGCCGGGACGCGGCCGAACGCATGCAGGGCGAAGATCGTGACCACGGCCCCAGAGCTCGACGGCAACAAAACCCCGACGTGCTCGCCACGCTGGGTAACGGCGGCGATCTTGCGGCCAAGGGCGAAGCTGGCGCGGATCAGGTCGGTGTAGCTGAGCGGGCGGCGTTCCTGATCTTCGAGGATCGGCTTGCGTCGGCCGTACGTCGAGGCCGCGTCCAGCAGCGTGTCGAACAGATTGCGCCGCGCGGCCTGCGGATTGAAGGGTCGCCCCATGCGTTTCCGTCGTCGAAATTGGGGTCCTCAAGGCGACCCTGCCGAACGCTACAGGTCGAGCGCGCCCGTGAGAAGCCGGTTCGACTTGATCCGAAGCCGCAGACAGACGATCTAGGCGCCATGGTCACCGTGATCGATCGGGCGCAGCGGCATCCGGAAAAGCAAAACCGGCCAGAAAGCCCGCTGCAGCGCAAGCCGGACTGGCTGCGGGTGCGCGCCCCCGGGTCGAGCGGCTACAATGCCACCCGCCAGCTGGTGCGCGACCACGGCTTGGCGACGGTGTGCGAGGAAGCCGCCTGCCCGAACATCGGCGAATGCTGGGCCGTAGGTCACGCCACCATGATGATCATGGGCGAGATCTGCACGCGCGGTTGCGCCTTCTGCAATGTCATCACCGGACGTCCAGGCCCGCTCGATCCGACCGAGCCGGGACGGGTCGGGGCGGCGGTGGCCAAGATGGGCCTCGCTCATATCGTCATCACTTCGGTTGATCGGGACGACCTCGCCGACGGCGGCGCCGGCCATTTCGCCGCCACGGTGCGGGCCATCCGCGCCGCGGCCTCGGCGACCACCATCGAGATTCTCACGCCGGATTTCCTGCGCAAGCCGGCCAGCGCCGCCGAGGCCGTGATCGATAGCGGCCCGGACGTCTTCAACCACAACCTCGAGACCGTGCCGCGTCTGTATCTCTCGATCCGGCCGGGCGCGCGCTACTACCATTCCTTGCGGCTGCTGGAGCGGGTCAAGGAGCGCGACAGCGCGATGTTCACCAAGTCAGGCCTGATGGTCGGTCTGGGAGAGGACAAGCAAGAGGTCATGCAGGTGATGGACGACATGCGATCGGCCGGTGTCGATTTCATCACCATCGGACAATACCTGCAGCCGACCCGCCGGCACGCGCCGGTGGTCCGCTTCGTGCCGCCCGCCGAATTCGAAACCCTGGCGGGCCTCGCCAGGGCCAAGGGCTTCCTGATGGTCTCGGCCAGCCCTTTCACCCGCTCCTCGCATCATGCGGGAGAGGATTTCGCCCGCCTCAAGGCGGCGCGCGCCGCCGCCTAAGGACGACGGGGTTTGCGACACGTACTGACGCGCGTCCTGGCCTATGATGCGGATGCGCTCTTTAGACTTGTCTCCGATGTCGAGGCCTATCCCCAGTTCATCCGCTGGATCAATGCGCTGCGCATCATCGGCCGCTGGCCCTCGCCCGGGCCGGGTGTGGAGGTGTTCGACGCCCAGGCCGAGGTCGCTTTCGGGCCGATCCGCGAGCGTTTCTCCACTCGTGTTGTGGCCGACCGGCCAAATTTGACTATCGCTGTAACCCTGATTTCCGGCCCGTTTCGCCGGCTGGAGAATCACTGGCGTCTGCGGCCGATCGAGGCCGGGACCGAACTCGCCTTCGAAATTGATATCGAGATGCGCTCGGCCTTGCTAGGTCGCTTGCTGGCGGCCAATTTCGAGCGCGTCGCCAAAACCTTGGTTGGGTGTTTTGAGAGCCGCGCCGCGCAGCTCTATGGGGGCGCATGATGGCTTTCTGGCTGATGAAGACCGAGCCGGAGAAATACAGTTTCGCCGATCTGGTTGGCGATGGCGCCACCGTTTGGGATGGCGTGCGTAACAATCAGGCGGCGCTCTATCTCAAAGCCATGAAGGTCGGCGACGCCTGCCTGATCTATCATTCCCAGAGTGACAAGGCCGCCGTCGGCAAGGCGCGCGTGGTGCGCGAGGCGTTTCTGGATCCTTCTGACCCGGCCGCCCGCTTTGTCGCGGTCGAAATCGCCCCCGACGCGCCGCTGAGACGCCCCGTTGGCCTCGCGGAACTGCGCGCCAAGCTTCCCGGCATGACCATGTTCCGCCAGTTTCGCCTGTCGGTGACGCCGCTCACGCCCGACGAATGGCGCGAAATCCTGGAGATTTCAGAAACGGGGTCGGCCTAACGCAAGCGGTCCCGGAGCATCTCCAGGCCGGCTTCGACAGCCGCCATCTGGATCGCGCCGCGCCCGTTGTCGTCGAACACCTCAAGGCGGTGCATCACCGACTGATTGGCGCGGCTGGTGGCGAAATGCACCGTGCCGACTGGCTTGAGGGGCGTGCCGCCGTCTGGCCCGGCGACGCCGGTGATCGCCACCGCCACGTGGGCGTGGGAATGCTCCAGCGCCCCCTCGGCCATCATCCGCGCCACCGGCTCTGACACCGCGCCGAGGTCGGCGATCAGATCGCCGGAGACGCCCAGCAGTTCTTGCTTGGCGCGATTGGTATAGGCCACGAAGCCGCGTTCAAAGACATCTGAGGCGCCAGGGATCGCGCACAAGGCGGCGGCCAGCAGGCCCCCGGTGCAGCTTTCGGCGGTGACCAGGCGCAAGGAACGTCCGCGGGCGTCGTCGATCACCAGCCGCGCCAGGGTTTCAATTTCGAGGGAAAACATCGGCGCGGCCTCGCTCAGGTGTCTGTCGTCAGGCTCCAGACGAGGGCGGCGATCCAGCCGATAAAGCTCCAGCCGAGAAACAGATTGACGGCGAAGATGGCCAGACCGTTCCGCTTGTGTCGGGCGATGGCGATAATCGTCGGCAGGAAGTAGAGGCCAAGCCCGATCGCCGCCCCGATGGCCATGATGATGATCACGAAGGCACCGGCTCCGGCCAGCCAGGACGGGTGAAATCCGCTTTCCGCGTTCGACTGGTCGCCAGCGAGGTTGTCAGAATTGGCCGCGGTGAGGTCAGACGGCGCTTCGCCAGCGTCGGTAGGCGCGGAGGTCGTTTTCGGCGCGGCGGCGACCGGTGCGGCCGGGGCGACCTGGGCGCTTGAAGCCAACGGGGCGGTGACGGGGGCCTGGGTGCTCTCATCAGAGGGCGCGGCGGGCGCTGAGGCTTGGCCGTCGGTCGTCGGGGCCGCCGACTCGACCGGCGCCGGCGCGCTCGATTGCGGTTGGCGAAGCCTGGCGCAGGCATCGATCGTATGCTGATCGCTCGGCGTCCCGTGGTTGCAGACGAACGAATCCGATTGCGCGGATGCCTGCTGGCAGGGCCAAAGCGCCAGCACGAGCGCCAGCGTCGCCATCACCTTCATCGTCTCGCCCTCCGATTGCGATCTCTTAAAGCCCGTTGTCCAATCTCGACGGCCGACCCGCAAGGGGGTCAAAGCTGTATGGCCGCTACCGCCAGGCTGGCGATTCCCTCGCCACGGCCGGCGAAGCCGAGTTTCTCAGTGGTCGTGGCCTTGACGCTGACCGCGTCGATATCGATTTCCAGGAGCTCGGCCAGGCGCGCGCGCATCGCCTGGCGATGGGGCTTAATTTTCGGACTCTCGCAGATCAGGGTCACATCGACATTGACGATGTGGCCCCCGCGCCGGGCGATCAGGGCCGCCGCATGGCGAAGAAAAACTGCTGAGTCGGCGCCCTTCCATTGCGGATCGGTCGGCGGGAAATGATCCCCGATGTCTCCGGCCCCAATCGTCGCCAGCAGGGCGTCGGTGAGGGCGTGCAGTCCGGCGTCTGCGTCCGAATGACCGGCCAGGCCGCGTTCATGGGCTATCTCAATGCCGCACAGCCTGACCCGATCGCCGGCGCAGAAGGCATGAACATCGAAACCCTGACCGATGCGGGTGGGGCGGGCGAAAGCGAGCGCCTCGGCCATGGCGAAATCCTCTGGATGGGTAAGTTTGAAGAGCCGCGGATCGCCATCGACTAACTTTACCGTAAGTCCGGCGCGCTCAGCGACCTGCGCGTCATCGGTGGGTGGCGCGTCGGACACCCAGCCGGCGACCGCGGCGCGAAAGAGGCCGAGTCGAAAAGCCTGGGGCGTCTGGGCGCGCCACAGGCCGGTGCGGTCGGCGGTTTTGGTTTGGCCGTCGGGGCCCAGGCGCTTGAGTGTGTCCACCGCACCCAGGGCCGGAATGGCAGCGTCCGCGCCGTCTAAAACCTGCACAAGCCTGACAATGAGTTTGGGATCCAGAAACGGCCGCGCCGCGTCATGGATCAGCACGGCCTCGGGGCACGCTTCGCCGATGGCGTCGAGGCCGGCGCGGACTGAATCGAACCGTTCGGCGCCGCCGGGGACGCTCCGCCAGCCGCCCAGGCCGGCGAAGGCGGCCTGGGCCTTGGCTTCATCGTCGGGGGGAATGACGACGACCGCATCGGTGGCCCCGGCCGTCAGCAAGGCTTCGAGGGACCAGCGGGCCACGGCCTTACCACCAAGATCGCGCCACTGCTTGGCGCCGCCGGCCCGCTCGCCGCGCCCGGCGGCCACGATGATGGCGGCGAAATCCATGCGCGTCCTTTATCCGCGCCTTGGCGGCGAAGCGAGCCGCTTTACCGGAGCCCTCGTGGCGCCTAAAAAACAGGCGTGGACAGTGCATACAATTTGGGCAGTGCAATTCGCGTCGGATCGGTGACGGTGGGCAGCCGAGTGTGGCTGTCGCCGATGACCGGCATTTCTGACCTGCCATTCCGTGAAGTCGCGAGCCGCCTCGGGGCCGCCTATGTGGCCACCGAAATGATCGCCTGTCGTCACTTCACCGAGGGCCGGGCCGACGCAATTCGCCGGGCGGCGGTGGGAAAGGGATTGCCGCTGATGGTCGTCCAGCTCGTCGGTTCGGAGCCGGCGCTGGTGGCGAGGGCCGCGCGCCTGGCCCGGGACGCCGGGGCTGACATCATCGATCTTAACTTTGGCTGTCCAGCGAAGGATGTCACCGGGGTCGCCTGTGGCTCGGCCTTGATGCGAAATCTGGACCTGGCCCGCCGGCTCGTGGAAGCGGCGGCTCTGGTCCAGGACTCGCCGGTCACGGCCAAGATCCGCCTCGGCTGGGACAGCCTCACCGCGCCTGCCTTCGCCAAGGGCCTAGCGGCGGCCGGAGCCCAGGCGATCACCGTCCATGGCCGCACTCGAGCGCAATTCTACACCGGGATTGCGGATTGGGCGGCGGTGCGCGCCGTAAAGGCGGCGGTGGATGTTCCGGTCATCGTCAACGGCGATATTTGCACCAGGGACCAAGCTCTGGCCGCCCTGTGGGCGTCGGGCGCGGACGCGGTGATGATCGGCCGTGGGGCCGTGGGCCGGCCGTGGATCGCCGCCGAGATCGCCGGGCACGCTGGGGCCGCACCCCGAGAGGGTCTGCCAGCCATCGTACTCGATCACTTCGAGCGCAGTCTGGCTTTCTATGACTCGGCCCTCGGTCTGCGTATGTTCCGCAAACATCTGGCGGCCTACGCCGAACAGGCGCCATGGCGCGCCAAGGATGAGCCCGGCA
>DATBOH010000155.1:0-6600 GCA_036553915.1 Caulobacteraceae bacterium
GGTCTGTCCAAGACTCACCCCCTAAACCTCAAGGGTCGAAGATATCTCAGGAGTGGGTGCGCATGGGTGGGAATATTGGGCCGGCGCTGCTGGCTATAGCGGCCTTGGCGCTGGCCGGCCCCGGCCAGGCCCAGAATGTGCATATAGCGCAGGGCGAACTGGCCGGAGCGACCGCCGACGGCGCGGCCATCTTCAAGGACATTCCCTATGCGGCGGCGCCCGTGGGCGATCTGCGCTGGCGCGCCCCGCAACCGCCGCCGCGCTGGTCGGGCGCGCGGCAAGCGAGCGATTTCGGTCCGGCTTGCATCCAGGCCGGCGCCGAAGCGCCCCATCACGGGTCGCAGAGCGAGGATTGCCTGACCCTGAATGTCTGGGCGCCGCTCAAGGCGCGCGACCTGCCGGTGATGGTGTGGATCCACGGCGGCGGCTTCATCTTTGGGACCGCGGCCCAGTACAATGGGGCCGCCTTCGCGCGCGACGGGGTGGTCTTCGTCAGCCTCAACTATCGCCTGGGCCGGCTCGGCTTCTTCGCCCATCCGGCCCTGGCCAAGACCAGTCCCGACGGCGATCTGGCCAATTTCGGCCTCGCCGATCAGATCGCCGCCTTGAAGTGGGTAAGGGCCAATATCCGCGCCTTCGGCGGCGACCCGCGCCGGGTGACGATCTTCGGCGAATCGGCCGGAGCGATGAGCGTCAACTATCTGCTGAGCGCCCCCCAGGCCCGTGGCTTGTTTCAGGGCGCGATCGCCGAATCCGGTTTCGCCCGCGCCGACGGCGAGACCCTGGCGGCGGCCCGAAAGGACGGCGAAGCGGTTGCCGCCAAGCTCGGGATTTCAGGCGACGGCGCCAACGCCGCGGCAGCGCTACGGGCCCTGCCGGCCAGCGCGCTCACCGCGACGGCGCCCTCGATCCTGGCCGCCAATCGCATTGGGCCGATCATCGACGGCGTCATCGCCAGGGAAACCGTCACGCAAGCCTTTGCCAATGGCGACCAGGCGCCGGTCCCGGCGATTTTTGGCGGCAACAGCTATGAGGCCAGCCTGTTTCCGTTCCTGGTCGACAATCCCGAGCCGATCCTGGCGCGCCTCGGCAGACGTCGCGACCAGGCCGTGACTCTGTATGGCGGCGGCGATGCCAAGACGGCGGCCGCCAATATGATCACCCTAAGTCAGGTCATCGAGCCGGATCGGATGCAGGCGCGCGCTGACGCGAGGCGCGGCGTGCCGGCCTATACCTATTATTTCTCCTATCTTCCGGCGGCGCTGCGCCCGGAGGTCATCGGGGCCGGCCACGGCGGCGAGCTTGCCTATGTCTTCGATCGCCTGACCAAGGTGACCCTGCACATTCCGGAAGGCGCCCGCTATCTGGGGGTGGCCGAAATCCCCGCCGCCACGCCGGAAGATCAGGCCATCGCCGCCGCCATGCACGCCGATTGGGTCGCCTTCGCCAAGACCGGTCGGCCGAACGGGGCTGGCGCGTGGCCGGCGGAAACAACGACTTCCGACCCGGTGATGGAGTTCGGCGTCGGCGGTCCCACGGTGCGGCCCGATTTCAAGAAGCTGCAACTGGACGTTCTGGAAGCGGTCTCCAAGGCCGGCGGCGCGAGCTTCTAGGGGCCCGCACCCCCTCCGGCTCGCTGCGCTCGCCACCTTTAAAACGCCCTCCCTCCCCATTTCGGGGAGGGTCCGGCGAAGCCGGGGGTGGGGCAGCTTCAGCGCGCAAGTCGCGGAGGGCGGCCTGTCCCCACGTCAGTCTCGACAGGGCCGGCGGCGCTGTCCCAGACTGAAGCCATGGACACGACCCCGGTCATCATTGGCGTTGGCGAAGCCTCGGAACGGCTGGAGGACGAAGATTACGCAGGCTTGTCGCCGGTCGATCTGGCCGGACGCGCCGCCGCCGCCGCTCTTGCCGATGCGGGAGCCGATATGGCCGCCCATATCGACGTCATCGCCGCCGTGCGCCAGTTCGAGACCTCGGGCCCCAAGGTCGTCGCCCCATTCGGGCGCTCGGACAATTTCCCACGCGCCGTTGGCCGCCGCATCGGCGCCGATCCGGCCCGCGCCGTCCTCGAGCCGGTCGGCGGCCAGGGGCCCCAGCACCTCCTCAATGAATTCGCCGACGGCATCGCCAAGGGCGAAGTGAAGCTGGCTCTGTTGACCGGGGCCGAGGCGATCTCGACCCAGCGGCGCCTCATCAGCCGGGGGGAGTCGCGCGACTGGAGCGAAGCGACCGGTGGCCAGCTCGAGGACCGGGGTTTCGGCGACAGCCTGGCTGGCAGCGTCCTGCCCCGCCACGGGGTGCGAACGCCGATGGCCTTCTACGCCCTGTTCGAGAACGCCCGACGCGCTCGTCTTGGCCTGGATCGCGCCGCCTACCGCCAGGCCATGGGTGCGCTGTTCGCCCCGTTCACCGCCGTGGCGGCGGCCAATCCGCACGCCATGGCCCGCGCCACCTGGTCAACGAGCGACCTGGCCGAGGTGACAGCGGCCAACCGCCTGACCTGCGATCCGTTCCCGCGCCGGGTGGTCTCGCGCGACCAGACCAACCAGGGCGCCGCCGTGCTCATCACGTCGGCCGGCCTGGCGCGCCAGCTCGGTGTGCCAGAACACCGGTATGTCTATCTATTGGGCGGGGCCGACGTCCGCGAGCGCCCGCCACTGGAGCGCCAGGATCTGTCGGCCAGCCCGGCGGCCGTGCTGGCGGTGCATCAGGCGCTGGCGGCGGCCGCCACCAACCTGGACGAGATTAGCTTGATCGATTTCTACAGCTGCTTTCCGATCGCGGTGTTCAACGTCCGCGATGGCCTCGGCCTCAAAGCCGACGATCCCCGCCCGTTGACGCTCACCGGCGGCCTGCCGTTCTTCGGCGGGGCCGGCAATAACTACTCCATGCACGCCATCGCCGCCCTGGTCCGGAGGCTGCGCCAGAGTCCCGGGGCCAAGGGCCTGATCGGCGCGAACGGCGGCTTCCTGTCGAAGTACTCCGTCGGCGTCTATGGAACGGCGCCGAGACCGTGGCCCGGCCTTGCCAACGCCGGCTTGCAAAGCCAGGTCGACGGTTGGCAAACCCCGCCGACCGCTCCGGGCGACGGCGCAGGCGTGGTCGAGACCTACACCGTCGACCATACCGGGGCCGAACCGTTCGGCGTCGTGGTTGGGCGCCTGGAAGGGAGCGGGGCGCGCTTCGTCGCCCGCACCGATCCGGCCGATCCCGCATTGGCGCGACGGATGGCCGAGGACGAGCCGCTCGGAGCGCGGGTTGAAATGCGCCTGAACGCCGAGGATCGCGCCATTCTCACCGCTTTTACACCGAGGTCCGCCCCATGAAGTCTCCGATCTGCGACCTGCTCGGCATCGAGTTTCCGCTGCTCGCCTTCAGCCACTGCCGCGACGTGGTCGCGGCGGTCAGCAGGGCGGGTGGATTTGGGGTCCTCGGAGCAACCGCCCATTCCCCCGCCTCGGTGCGTGAGGAGCTGCGCTGGATCGAGGCTCACTGCGATGGCAAGCCCTTTGGCATCGACGTCCTGATTCCCGAGAACATGGCCACCGCCGGCGAAACCGGGGTGACCTACAACAGCTTGAGGTCGCGATTGCCGGAGCCCCAGCGCGCCTTCGCCGCCAAGCTGCTCGACAAGGCGGGTATCGCCACCGTCGAAGCCCCGGTCGGCGCCGATCGTCCGCAGCCCTTCGATCCCGATCAGGCGATGGCGGTGCTGGAGGCGGCCTTCGAATTTCCGATCCGCCTGATCGCCAACGCCTTGGGCGTGCCGCCGCCGGCGATGATCGACATGGGCAAGGCCCGCGGCGTGCCGGTCGCCGCGCTCGTCGGGGCCAAGGAGCACGCCATCCGCCAGGTCAATTCGGGGGTCGATATTCTGGTGGCCCAGGGCGCCGAGGCCGGAGGTCACTGCGGCGAGGTTTCGACCCTGGTGCTGGTCCCTGAAGTGATCAAGGCCATCAGGCCGATCCGCGACGTGCCGGTACTGGCGGCCGGCGGGATCATGAACGGGGCCCAGATGGCCGCCTGCATGGCCATGGGCGCGGCCGGGGCCTGGACCGGCTCGGTGTGGCTGGCGACGGCCGAATCCGAGACCAGCGAAATCTTTCGTGAAAAGATGATCGAGGCCAGTTCCCGCGACGCCGTCCGCACCCGCTGCCGGACCGGCAAGCCCGCTCGCCAGCTTCGCTCGGCCTGGACCGAGGCCTGGGACCGCGATCCAGCCAGCCCCGGACCTTTGCCAATGCCCCTGATGAGCCTGATCAGCGAGACCGCGCTGCGCTCGGCCGACAAGGCGGCGGCGGCGGGCAATGCCGAAGCAAGGGCCCTGGTGACCTATTTCGTCGGCCAGGGCGTCGGTCTGATCGATAGCGTGCGCCCGGCCGGCCAGGTGGTTCAGGCCTTCAAGGAAGAGTTCCTTGAGGCGGTCGAGCGGCTTGAGAGTCTGCTGGAGGCGTAGCGCCGCCGGTCGGCCGCCTAGACCACCACCCCGCCCAGTGGCGCGGCCGCCTGGCTTTCGGGGAACACCGCCCGGTCGAGCGCCGCCGGTTCGATGCCGAGATGATCGCGGAGCACGCCCTTGAACAACGAGCGCATATCCAGCGTCGGCGCGGTATCGCGGTTCTCAAATAGCCGCGCCTGCTGCAGGGTCGGCCAGTCGCCGATGATCCCGCCCGGGCGCAGCGCTCCGCCCATCACCAGGGCCGTCGAGGCGGTGCCGTGGTCGGTGCCCCCCGTGCCGTTGACGCGGGCCGTGCGGCCGAACTCAGTGGCCATAACTACAACGGTGCGGCGCCAGTCATCGCCAAGGCCGGCGTGCAGGCCGTCCACGAAGGCGTCGACATAGGCGAGGCGATTGGCCAGCTGGCCCTGGCCGGCGCCCTGGTTGGCGTGGGTGTCGAAGTTGTCGATCTGCACCGCCGCCACCTGCGAGCCGCCGGGCTGGACCATGAAGCCAGCCAAGGTGGCGCCGATCTTGCGGCTCTGGTCCAGGCCTTGACGCGCGCCCTGGGCGGGTGTCGCGGGAGGCTGACCGGCCGCCATGGCCTGGCCGTCCGGCGCGGAAGAGGCCGCCATGGCGTCCTGCGCGGCGAACTGCTGCTCGACCTGGGCGGCGTCGGCCATGGCGGTCTTGGCCATGCCCTGGGTCGCCATGCCTTGCGCCAGGGCCGGCCCGAGCAGGGGATCGTGGGCGTAGAGGTCCTGCAGGATCATCGGCAGGCGGTGATCGCGCTCGGCCATGCCGCCGGGCGACCACGACGCCGCCTCGATCTTGCCGCGCAGGATCAGCGGCCCGGTCGGTCCGACCGAGATCGCCTTGACCCCAGGACCCATGGCGCCGACGGCCCGGTTAAGCCAGCCGGAGGAAAGCGAATAGACCCTGGAGGCGCCACTCTCGAGCACATCCTGGGCCTCGAAGTGCGAGCGCTCGCGGTCCGGCGTGGCCACCGCCGGGGCGATGCGCGCCTGACCTTGGCGGGCCAGAGCGTGGACGTTGGCCAGCGCCGGGTGCAGCCCGAAGGTCGAATCGAGCTGCAGCGCACCGTTGGGCGCGCCGAAGGGGGCGATGGCGATCGGCCCGCGCAAGGCTGCGTAGTCGGGGTCGCCGACGGGCGGCGACAGCGAAAGGCCATCGAGACCGCCACGGCAGATGATCACCACCAGCTTGCGCCCGCCACCGCGCTCCTGCGCCCACGCCCCGCGGGCCATGAGTTCGATGGTGAGGCCAAGGCCGGCGGCGCCCGCGAGGGCTTGGCGGCGGCTGAAATCGAAACGGGTCATCGGCGTTGGAACTCCGGGCTCATCAGCAGGATGGATAGTCCCTCGGATCGGGTTTCGGCCCTGGAGATGGCGGTGGCGACGGCCGGCGTGAGCCGCGTCCCGAGGGCGTTCTCGGCCAGTTCCTTGGGGTCGTGCTGGCCGATGGCCTGGGCGGCGAAGCCTTCGCTCCAGGCCATGCGCTTGACCACGGCGTCAGGGGCGCACCACTCGCCGGACTCTTCGGCCCAGCCCTTCGGCGAGGGGGCCGAGAACGGCTTCTGACCCATTTCCGTCATCGGTCCGGCGACCGCTTTGATATCCAACGGCTCGGTGTCGGCGGCCCGCCAACTCGAAACCAGGAATTCATAGGGTGTCTTGAACTTGGCCTGGGTTGGGTTCCAGGCTTCCGGCGCCGTCACCAGGGCCTTGGCGACCACGTCCAGGCGCCCGTCGCTCTTCAGATAGGCCTGGGTCAGGCGCGCGGTCAGGCTGGCCGGCGGATCGTCGGCGACGAAGTGGCGGCCGAGCTTCACCGCCAGGTGATGCGCGGTGTGGGGGCTGGCGGCCAGATCGCGCATCACCGTGCGCGCCTGCTCTTCGCCATTATCGGCGTAACGCTTACCCATGATCATCCGAACCCCCGGCTCATGAGCGCCGGGGCGGAACATGAAGCCCTGGGGCTCCTCGGGATTCTCAAGCCGGCCGGTGCTCCAGCCGGTCATGGCCCTGGCGAACTCGGTCACATCGGCCTGGCTGTATCCGGCTTCGACGCCGACCGAATGCAGCTCCATGATTTCGCGGGCCAAATTCTCATTGAGCCCCGGCGGCCGGGCGCGCGGATTG
>DATBOH010000206.1:0-13137 GCA_036553915.1 Caulobacteraceae bacterium
CGCGCCGAACGGGCGCGTTTGGCGGCCGAGGTGCATCCGCTCGCGGCTGTGCGCGGACCGCCAGGAACCCATGATGTCGACCTCGGCCTGGCGCTGCTCGATGCCCTGGAGCGAGCCGGACCGGTGCGCCAGCCGCGGTTCGACAAGGCCGCCGACGACCGAGCCCCGGAAAGCGCGTGGCCGGTGGCCCAGGGGCCGGCCGATATCGTGCTGTTCGAGGGCTGGTGCGTCGGCGCGAAGCCGCAGCCGGACGCGGCCTTGGGAGCGCCGATCAACGTCCTCGAAACCCAGGAGGACCCGCACGGCGTCTGGCGGCGATGGGTCAACGGCCAGCTCGCTGGCCCCTATCGGCCCCTGTTCGCGCGCCTGGCTCGGCTGATCCTCTTGCGCGCCCCCCACTTTTCCGTGGTTCGGCGCTGGCGCGGCGAGGCTGAAGCGGAGCGTCGCGCCCAGACCGGCGGCGGCATGAGCGCGGCTGAAATCGACCGCTTCGTGCAGGTCTATGAACGGCTGAGCGGACACATCGCCGAGGAGATGGCCGGGAGGGCGGATGTGGTGATCACCCTCGACGCCAACCGCAATCCCGTCATCCAATGAGTCCGGCGACGCGGCTTTCGCGCATCCTCAGCGCCGTCACGCCGGCTATCGCCAGGATCACGCTGGCGTAGACAAAAAAGGCGCTTTCGTTTCCGGACTTCTTGAACGCCAGGGCGATGAACTCGGCCGTCCCCCCAAACACCGCATTGGCGAGCGCGAACGGCAGGGCGACGCCCAGTCCGCGCACTTCGGAGGGAAACAGCTCGGCCTTGACCAGGGCGTTGACGGACGAATAGCCGGTCAGGGCGATGAGCGCCGCCAGGGTCAGGGCGAACGCCACCCAGGCGCTGGTGGTCGTGGCCAGGCCGGTCATCACCGGCCAGGTCAGCGCGGCGGTCAGCAGGAAGCCGCCTGCCAGAATCGGGCGGCGACCGACGCGGTCGCTCAGCCAGCCGCCCAGCGGCTGGATGAGGAAGAAGATGACCAGGGCGGCGGCGCTGATGCGGCTGGCGGCGGCCTTTGAAAAGTGGCCGCTGTTGGTCAGGAAAACCTGCAGATAGACGGTGTAGACGTAGAAGGCGAGCGATCCGCCGGCGGTGAAGGCCATGACCATGGCGCACTCGCGCGGGTGCTCGCGCAGCAGCGTCAGGCTCACCGATCGTTCTCGAGCCTTGCCGCGAACCGCTTCGAAGGCGGGGGTTTCGGCCAGCCGCCGCTGCACGAAGAACAGGCCGAAGGCCAGGGCGGCGCCGATGGCGAAGGGGATGCGCCAGCCAAAGGCGCGCAACTGCGGCGGCGTCAGCAGGCCCTGCAACGCGATCAGCACCGCCAGCGCCAGGAGCTGGCCGCCGATCAGGCTCAAGGGCTGGAACGACGCCAGCAGGCCGCGCCGGCGCGCTCCGGCCATCTCGGAGAGATAGGTGGCGCTTGCCCCATACTCGCCGCCGATGCTGAGACCCTGCAGGAGCCGGGTCAGGACCAGGACGACCGGGGCCGCCGCGCCGATCGCCTGGTGGGTCGGCAACAGCGCCACGATCAGCGAGCCGACCCCCATCATGCCCACCGACAGCGCCAGGGCGGTGCGACGGCCGGCGTGGTCGGCCACCAGGCCAAGGCCCCAGGCCCCCAAGGGCCGGGCGAAAAAGCCGACTGCGAACACCGCGGCGGTCTGCATCAGGGCGCTGGTCTGGTCGCCGCCGGGAAAAAAGGCCGGCGCGAAATAGATCGAAAAGGCGGTGTAGGCGAACCAGTCGTACCATTCGACCAGATTGCCAGCCGAACCGCCGATGATCGCCGCTATGCGCTTACCCGCCCCGGTCACGCTTCAGTCGTAGCGATCGGCAGTGTGCAGGGCGGCGTCGGCGCGGCTGACCTTCAGGGCGTAGTGCAGGCCAATGACCGCGCCTTTCACCCTGGGCAGGAACAGCAGCGTGAACGCACACAGCGGCAGCAGCGTCGCCGGCAGAACGATCGCCAGGCTCGCCTTCCAGATGGCCGGAAAGATCAACAGCGGCGCGACCACCAGATGGCCGGTGATCAGGATGGTGAAATAGGCCGGGCCGTCATCGGAGGGATAGCGATCGAGATCGTGGCCGCAGGCGAAGCACTGTTCATTGACCTTCAGATAGCGCCAGAAGATCGGCCCCCGGCCGCAGCGCGGGCAGCGGCCGGCGAAGCCGCGGGCCAGGGAGCGAATGACGCTATCGGCGGCAAAAAGGTCCACGCCCGGCATATGCGACCGACCAGCGGCAAAGGAAAGCCATCTGGACAACCGCAGCGCTGAAATGGTCTCGTCGCGGCGAAGACGGAGAGTGCGATGATCGAGAGCTATACGACCGCGACGGCCACGGCGCTGGTCGCCGCCCTGGCGGCCCGCGAGGTTGGGGCGGTGGAGCTGGCCACGGCGGCCATAGCCCGGATCGAAGAGGTCGACGGACCGATCAACGCCGTGGTGGTGCGCGATTTCGATCGCGCCCTGGAAGCCGCCGCGGCGGCCGACGCGGCCCTGGCGCGTGGCGAGCGCAAGCCGCTGCTCGGCCTGCCGATGACCGTCAAGGAGGCGCACAACGTCGCCGGCCTCCCGACCACCTGGGGCGCCGAACCCTTCGCTGGCTGGATCGCGCCGGCCGACTCCGTGGGCGTGGCCCGCCTCAAGGCCGCCGGGGCGATCATTCTCGGCAAGACCAATGTGCCGCCGTTTCTCAGCGACTGGCAGAGCGCCAATCCGGTCTATGGCCGCACCAACCATCCGCTCGACGCCGCGCGGACGCCGGGGGGCTCGTCAGGCGGCAGCGCCGCCGCCCTGGCCGCGGGCATGACCCCCCTGGAGTTCGGTTCCGACATCGGCGGCTCGATCCGCGTACCGGCGGCTTTCTGCGGCGTGTTCGGACACAAGCCGAGCTTTGATCTCATCCCCCAGCGCGGCCATGCGCCACCGGGCATCGAGGGCGCGAACCCGCTGCTCGGCGTCGTCGGCCCGCTGGCCCGCTCCGTGGAAGATCTGGAGCTTGCCCTGGACATCCTGGCCGGACCCGAGCCGGCGGAGGCGCGGGCCTATCACCTGGCGCTGCCGCCGGCCCGCCACGAGCGGCTGGCCGACTATCGGGTCCTGGTCATCGATTCTCACCCGGTCGCGCGCCTGGACGCCGAGATCGGCGACGCCCTCCGCGCCCTCGCCGATCGCCTCGTCGCGGCCGGCGTCAAGGTCGAGCGGGGCGCTATGGTGGTTCCCGACCTTGCCGAATCCTTCGAGGTCTACCGGCGCATTCTCATGCCGATCATCACCCGGGGCGCGGCCGACGGGCCCGACCCCGGATCGGCCCACGAATGGCTGTTCGCCCTCGATCGCCAGTGGGCCTTCCGGCAGCAGTGGGCGGCGTTGTTCGAGGCCTTCGACGTGGTCGTCGCGCCGGCCTTTGGCGTCGTCGCCTTCGAGCATCAGACCGCGCCGTTCGAGGCCCGCACCCACCTCATCAACGGCGAGGTCACGCCCTATGGCGATCAGGTCGCCTGGCCGGCCATCGCCACCTTGCCCAATCTGCCGGCCACCGCCATGCCGGTCGCCAAGACGAAGTCCGGCCTGCCGATCGGCGTCCAGGTCATCGGACCCTACCTAGAGGACCGCACCCCCCTGGCCTTCGCGCGGCTGGCCGGAAGGCTCTGATCGCCCAGCCCAATATTGCCGGCGAGTCCTTCGACTACATCGTGGTTGGAGCCGGTTCGGCCGGCTGCGTGCTCGCCAACCGCCTGTCGGCCGACCCGCGTCATCGGGTGCTGTTGCTGGAAGCCGGCGGCGAGGATGACTGGATCTGGTTTCACGTGCCGGTCGGGTATCTGTTCGCGATCGGCAACCCCCGCGCCGACTGGATGTTCGAGACCGAGGCGATTGCCGGCCTCGACGACCGGAAGTTGCGTTATCCGCGCGGCAAGGTGCTCGGCGGCTGTTCGGCGATCAACGCCATGATCTATATGCGCGGCCAAGCGGCCGACTACGACGGCTGGCGGCAGATGGGATTGCCTGGCTGGGGCTGGGACGAGGTCTTGCCGTTCTTCCTCGCCCACCAGGACCACGTCGACGGCGCGGGGCCGGCGCGCGCGGCCGGCGGCGAATGGCGAGTCGAACATCCGCGTCTGCGCTGGGCGATCCTCGACGCCTTCGCCGAGGCGGCCGCCAGCGCCGGTATTCCGCCTACGGAGGACTTCAACCGCGGGGACAACGCGGGGGTGGGTTACTTTCACGTCAATCAGAAGGCCGGCCGTCGCTGGAGCGCCGCCCGCGGCTTCCTCACGCCGGTTCGCAAGCGGTCCAACCTGAGCGTGGAGACCGGCGTGCGCGTCGATTCGGTGCTGTTCGATGGCGCTCGGGCGATCGGCGTGCGCGGCGTTCGTGGCGGCCAGACGTTCGCGGCGAGCTGCCGGGGCGAAGTCATCCTCGCTGCTGGGGCGGTGGCGACGCCCAAGCTTCTGGAGTTGTCAGGCCTCGGCGATGGCGAGCGGCTGGCGGCCCGGGAAATCGCCGTGCGCCGGCATCTGCCCGGCGTGGGCGAAAACCTGCAGGACCATCTCCAGATCCGCCCCTACTACCGTGTCAGTGGCGTCCCGACCCTCAATACGCTGTATGCGGACGTCTGGCGCCGGCCGCTCATGGCTCTCGACTACGCGCTGCGGCGGCGCGGTCCCCTGACCATGGCGCCGTCGCAGATGGGGGCCTTCGCCAGGTCCTCGCCGGCCCAGACGACGGCGAACCTCGAGTTTCATGTCCAGCCGTTGTCGCTCAACAAATTCGGCGATCCGATGCACCGGTTCGCCGCCTTCACCGTCAGCGTCGCCAATCTGCGCCCCACCAGCCGCGGCCATGTCCATGCCGCCAGCCGCGATCCCGCCGCGCCGCCGGCCATCCAACCCAACTATCTGTCGACTCGGGCCGACGAGATCGTCGCTGTCGAGGCCCTGCGTCTGGTCCGCAGGATCGTCGCTCAGCCGGCCTTGCAGCGCTACGCGCCGGTCGAGGTTCTCCCCGGCGCGGCGATCGCCGACGAGGCCGGGCTGCTCGAAGCCGCGCGGGCTCTCGGCACGACCATCTTTCATCCGGTCGGAACGGCGCGGATGGGCCGGGCCGACGACGTCAGCGCCGTCGTCGATGCCCATCTGCGGGTCCGGGGGGTCGAGCGGTTGCGAATCGCTGACGCCTCGGTGATGCCAACCATCGTCTCGGGCAATACGGCCGCGCCGACGATGATGATCGCTGAGAAGGCGGCCCGGATGATCCTCGACGACGTCTAAGAGCCGACGCGCCCATACAGGGGGCCGGAGATCACGCCTGATTCCACATTTCGCTGTGCAGGCGCCAGCGGCCGTCCGCGCCTCGGTGCAGGACGACCAGCATCTTGCCGCGCCCGTCGAACGGCGGCTTGCCGGCCGACATCTGCACCACCTGGTGTTCGTCGCACCATTCCGAAGCCCAGTTTCCCGACACCCTGATATCGTGGCAGCGCAGTTCGAATGACTGCATGTGCGCGCCAGGAACCTGCTTGGTGACCTCATCGAGAAATTTCGCGATCGCCGGCTTGCCCACGATCGGCGGCGTGGAGGGCAGCAGGCTGACGCCATCCGCCTCCCACAACGCCAAGGCGGCGGCGTTGTCCATATGCCGAGTCGCATCGGCCCAGGCCTGATTGAAGCTCTCGATGCTGGCTGGGGCGGCCAGCGTCGTGGCGGCGACCAACAGCGCCATGGCGCCACTCATGTCTTCGGCCCCTTCCCGGTCGGAACTTGTTCCAGGCTACGCCGTAACGGTCCTGCGACCAAGGGTGAGAAGGCCCATCGGCGCCAGCACCAGACCTACGGCGACCAGCGGCGCGACGAGAAAGCCCCAATAGGCGTTCTCCGGCCGGCCGAAGACCAGGAACCCGCTCAGATAGCCGCCAATGACCGCCAGCAGGCGCCAGCGATTATCGTCGCGCCAAGCGGCCGCGCCGATCAGACTCAACGGCGCGATGGCGGCGGCAAAGACCACCCCCAGACGGCTGGCCAACAGATTCCAGCTATCGGCCTCGCGAACAAAGCCCAGGCCCCCGAGGGTCAGCCAGCCGGGCGAGGCCGGGTCGCCCGGATGCGTGAGGGGCAGCACTTGCCAGGCATGCCAGGCCAGGGCGAGCAGGCTCGCCGCCAGGGCAAGGGCGAAGGCGGCCGCCTCTCGCGGCCGCTTCTCCCACGCGGCCAAGAGGATCATCACCAGCAGATAGGGCATGGCCAGTTCGCGCACGAGCGCCGCCATCAGCCCGATGACCGCCGAGATCAAAAACCGGCCACGGGTGCGCAGGCCAAGGGAGAGCGCGATCAGCAGGCCGGACCAAACCTCGTGAAACCAGATCGACACCCCCCCGGCGATCGCGGCCCCGACGCCGGTGAACAGCACGAAGGCGGTCCAGGCGGTCCCCATCGGGCCGCCCGTCTGGGACCGCAGGCGCACCACCCAGACGAAGATCACGGCCGCGGCCAGAAGCACCTCGATCATCCGGATCGGGGCGACGCCGGGGCTCAGCGATTCCAGCATCGCCAAGGCCGGCGGCCGGACGACCACGAACGGACGCAGCGGATAATGGCCGGCGCGCATCTGAGCGACCGCGGCGGCGTGGTAGGGGGCCCCGGCCCGCACCTTGGCGACAAGGGCCTCATAGAGTCCGGCGTCCGTGATCTGGCCGGGCGGAGCCGGCGGCGCGACGATCTTCGGCGGCGTCGCCGAAAAGACGATAACCGCGACAACCAGCAGCAGAATCGCGGTCGCGATCGGCCGCGACAGGCGCTCCAAGGGTCCGGGCGGAAGCAGACCCGGCCGAGGTTCAGAAGATGCCGCTGACGCCAGGGCCATGTAGGTCAAGAACCGATATCCAGACCACCAGGATGGCCCCGGCGGCGATGGCCACGCCATACGGCACGCCGCGGCCAAAATCGCCCTTGCCCTTGAGACGCAGCATGACCAGGGCGCGGGTCGGCCGGGCGACAAGGCTGACCGCCGCTATGACCCCGCCGACCAGGGCGGTGGCGAGCGCCAGCAGGGCCAGGTGCCCCAGTCCCGCGAACAGCGCCACCGCGGCGAACATCTTGGAATCGCCGGCCCCCAGCAATCCGGCCGAATACAGGCCGAAGGTGACCGCGAAGCCGATGACGCCGGCGGCCAGAGCCCAGAGATCCCAATTCAGCGGATGGACAAGGGCCCAGACGACAAACAGGCCCAGCACCGCCAGGACCGTCCAGTTGGGAATCTTGCGGACCCGAACGTCGGTCGCCGCCGCCCAGATCAGGACGGCGGTCAACAGCCCCGCGACCGCCCAGCGGACGATCTCAGTGGTTGTCATTCAAGGGCGTCGGATGATCAGCCTGGTGAGTCTCGAGCTGTTTGGCCAACTGTAGATTGTCGGAGGCCCGCTCGTAGTAGCTGCCCTTGATCTGGATCGCCTCATTGAGCAATTTCTCGGCCTCGGGATAGTCGCCGCGGATGGCGGCCGCCAGGCCGACGTTGTTGAGGACGGCGGCGCGGTCGTCGCCGATGCCGGCGCTGGCCGCCCGGTCATACTGGCCGTCAATGGCCATGGCGATGCGCAGATTGGTCCGCGCCGCGGCCATGCCAGGGTCTTTTTCGATGGCGGCCACGAAATCGGCCTTGGCCGGCTCCATCTGCCGTTGCAGAAGATGCGAATAGCCGCGGTTGTTGAGGACGATGGCGGTGTTGGCGCCGGTCTGGACCAGGGCCTGATCATAGGCCGCCAGCGACAGCTTCCAATCGCTGCGCAGATCGTATTCGCGCCCCAAGCCATTCCAGGCCCGCCATAGAGTCTTGTCGAGGGCGGTGGCCTGCTTGAGGTCCGCGAACGCTTCCTCTGACCGGCCCATCATCGAGAGCGCCAGGCCCTGGCCCTGGAGGGCCTCGGCCTGTTCCGACGGCTCGGTCCCGGCTTTCTTGAACATCGACAGCGCGTCGGCGAAATGCCCGCGGTCGAGCAGGAGTTCGCCATCCAGCGCCTGCAGATGCGGCGAATTGATCCTGTTCACCTCGGCCTGCTCGAGAAGATTCGCGGCGTCGACAAGCCGCTTCTCATCGAGCGCCTGGCGCACGTCGGAGGCCACGGCGTCGGCCTGAGCGCTGGAAACGGCGACAGCTGCCGCCGGTTTGGCCTTGCCAAACAGATGCAGGGCGCCGGCCGTGCCGACCTGCGGGCTGGCGAGCGCCAGCGCCAGCAGCGCCGGGCCGATCGTCCAGGAGGTCTTCATCCGTGGCTGCCCCTGCGCATCGCCGCGCGGGCGACCGGCAACGGCCGGTTCATATCCGCCTTGGCCAGGACGACAATGTCGCCAGGGCCGGCCGAGCCGCCATGCTGTTGCAGGATGAGGGAGCCGCGCCGGTCTTCGGCCAGGACGGTCGAGGTCGGATCGAGCTTCTGGGCTTGATCGTAGTACCGGGTCGAAAGATCGAAACGGCCCAGATGATCGTAGGTGACGCCGAGGGCGGTGAGCACGCGGATATCGCCCGGCAGGACGTCCCGGGCCTGGCGCAGATAGCTGATGGCCACGCCATATTCATGCTTCTGGATCGCCGAAACGGCTTGGGCGTAAAGGGTCTCTCCAGGAACGGGTCGCGGCGCGGCGCCAGCGGCGACGGTCATCGGCGAGTCGGCGCTGGCCAGGGCGACGCCGGTCTTGTCGTCGAACCGGCCGGCGTTGCGCAGATACATCGAATAGCGGCGGTCCAGCGCCACGATGCGCGAACCGGGGTCAGCCTTGTCGGCCAGGCCATAGTAGCGATCGCTCAGATCGAACCGGCCAAGCTTGTCGTAGACGACGCCCATGGCGGTGAGCACCCGGACGTCATCGGATCTGGCCTGGCGCGCCACCTGCAGCAGGCCGATGGCTTCGCCGTAGTTGCGCTTGTCGATGGCGCGTACGGCGTCGGCGTACAGCCGGTCCTCCGGGGTCCGGGTGTCGGCCGGCCCAAGATCGGCCGGCACGGCGTGGGGCCGCAACAGCTTGGCGAACTTCGGCAGGTGGTTGCAGCCAGCAAGACCGGTGACCAGGACTGACGCAATGAGGAGATTACGGAGCATCACTGGGCTCCTTTCATAGCTGGCATGAAGATTCGGACGGCGTCCAGGACCGGTGGCAGCAGGACAGCCACCATGATCACCGGCAGGATGAAGAGCACGAGCGGCACGGTCAGCAGAACGGGCAGGCGCATGGCCTTTTCCTCGGCCCGCAGCATCCGGTGCTGGCGCATCTCGGCCGAATAGGTGCGCAAGGTGGCGGCGATCGATCCGCCGAGCGCGTCGGTCTGGATCAACAGGGCCACGAAGGAGGCGATCATGTCGACCTGGGTGCGGTCGGCCATGTTGCGCAAGGCTTCGGCGCGGGTCCGGCCGGCCTGCAGCTCAAGGGTGACCATCTCGAATTCGGCCGAGATCAACGGGTGCGACTGGTGGGTCTCGTTGGCGACGCGCACGAACGCGCCTTCCAGGCCGAGGCCGGATTCGACGCACACCACCATCAGGTCGAGGGTGTCGGGAAACTCGTTTTCCAGCGCCGTCTTGCGGGCGTTGGCTCGGTTATCGAGGATCGCCCGGGGCGCGATCAGTCCCAGGATCGCCAGGCCGATGGTGAGGCCGATGAACATCAGCCCCTTCACAGGCTTCTGCGAGAGGGTCTGGGTGAAGACGAAGATGGCCGGCAAGCCGACCGCGAGCAGGAAGCGAAAGACGACGTAGAAAGCCGGCGCCGCCGCTTGCGGGAAGCCGGCCAGAGCCAGGTCACGGCGCAGCTTGGTGCGCTCGTTGGGGTCCTGGAGGGTGGTTCTCTGCACCCATTGCAGCACCGGATTGCTCACGTCCTGGGACTTCACCAGGGCGCTGTTGGAGCGAACGCGCCGCTTCGGAGCCGCCCCGTCGCTCTGCAGGCGACGGCGCACGGCCAGGCCGGCTTCGACCCGGCGCGTCACCAGCAAGGCGGCGAAGACCACCGCGCCGAAGACGCAGAAATCGAGAATAATGAACAGAATCTGCGACATGAGATGCGTCTCAGTACTTGAAGTTGACCATCCGGTTGATCATGAACTGGCCGATCATGAACCAGACGAAGGTGATGCCGACGACCGGCCAGAAAGCGTGATCGTTGAACTTCGAGCTGTAGAAGGCGGGCTGGGTCACCATCAGGAAGGCGACCATTCCGATCGGCAGCACGGTCAGCACCTGGGCCGACATCTTGCCTTCGGCGGCCAGCGCCCTCACCCGCAGGTGCAAGGTCTGCATGTTGCGGATCACGGTGGCCAGGTTCTGGAGGATCTCGGCCAGATTACCACCGGTCTCATTCTGGATGGCGACGCAGACGGCGTAGAAATGCGCGTATTCCGACCCGGTGCGGTTGGCGAAACTCCGCAACGCGTCGCGGAACTCCATGCCGTAGTTGGTCTCGTCGACGATCAGGCCGAGTTCCGAACCGAGCGGGTCGCTCATCTCTTCGGACGCCAGCTTCACCGACATCAGCAGCGGGTGGCCGGCGCGCAGGGCCCGGATCGTCACATCGAGGGATACCGGGAGCTGCTCCTCGAGCCGCCGCAGGCGCTTGTTGCGCCGCCACGTCAGCCACACCGCCGAGCCAAGGACGCCGAGCAGCACCGCGCCGATGGTGGCGATCACCAGGTTGGCGAGCAGATTGCCGCCCTTCTGGGAAACGCTGAGAAACAGCAGCGCCATGCCGAGCATCACCACGATCAGGGCCGCGACCATCATGACAAAGCGCTGGGGGGTGATATTCAGGCCAGCCTGGCTGAAGTATTGCGACACCCGCTCATAAAGGCTGGGCGCCGCCTCCGACATGGCGTTGCGCGGCCGGCGCTTGACCAAGGCCTCGAACACGTCATCGCGCGTCATGCCTGAATCGAGCAGATCCAGCCGCCGATTGACCCGCCGCGACCGGTCGCCGGCGGTGAACATCACGCCAGCGGCGGTCTGCACCAGCAGCACCACCGCCACGAACGCAAAAACATAGGCGAGGACTATCCAGTTCATGACCTCAGGCCGACCTTCTACCGCCTTGTACAAACATCTGTGGATCGAGCTTGATGCCGCGCGATCCGAGGAATTCCAGGAACTTCGGCCGCACGCCGGTCGGCTCGAAATCGCCGATGACGCTGCCATCCTCATTGCGGCCGCGGCGACGGAAGCGGAACACTTCCTGCATGGTGATGATCTCTTCCTCCATGCCCAGGATCTCGGCGATCGAGACCACGCGCCGGCGTCCGTCTTCCTGACGTTCGGTCTGGACCACGACGTTGATCGCCGAGGAGATCTGCTGACGCACCGAGCGCGGCGAGATATCGAGGCCGGACATGCCGATCATCTGCTCGACGCGGGTGAGGGCGTCGCGGACGGTGTTGGCGTGCACCGTGGTCATCGAGCCGTCGTGGCCGGTGTTCATCGCCTGCAGCATGTCAAAGGCCTCGCCGGCCCGCACTTCGCCGACGATGATCCGGTCGGGGCGCATCCGCAGGGCGTTCTTGACCAGGTCGCGCTGCGAGATTTCGCCCTTGCCTTCGATATTCGGCGGACGGGTCTCCATGCGCCCGACGTGCGGCTGCTGGAGCTGAAGCTCGGCCGAGTCTTCGATGGTGACGATCCGCTCGCTCGGCTCGATGAACGACGACATGGCGTTGAGCAGCGTCGTCTTGCCCGAGCCGGTGCCGCCGGAAATCAGCACGTTGCGCCTGGCCTGGACGATGCCCTTGAGCACCAGGCCCATTTCCTCGGTCAGGCTGCCGTATGAGACGAGCTTGTCGACACTGAGAGCGTCGCGCGAAAACTTGCGGATCGACACCAGCGGGCCATCGACGGCCAGCGGCGGGATGATGGCGTTGACCCGCGAACCGTCGGCCAAGCGCGCGTCGACCATCGGCGAGGATTCGTCGACCCGGCGACCGACCGCCGAGACGATCTTGTTGATGATCCGCACCAGGTGGCGATTGTCCTGGAAGGTGACGTCGGTAAGCTCGAGCTTGCCGCGTCGCTCCACATAGACCGTATCGTGGGTGTTGATCAGGATGTCGGCGATGCTGTCGTCCTTGAGCAGCGGCTCCAGCGGGCCAAGCCCGAGGATCTCGTCCAGGACATCGTCGGTCAGACGGTCGGTCTGCAACGGCGTCAGGAGGCGCTTTTCCTCCGCCAGCAGTTCGATCACCGCGCCGCGCACCTCGTGACGCAGCGTCTCCCGCGGCGTGCGCTCGATCATGCCGAGGTTGAGGACATCCAGAAGCCGCGAATGGATCCGCGACTTCAGCGCCCCGGCGCCTTCGATTGGAGCATTGGCCGCGCGTTGCTGGCCAGAACCCTTGGCGTCTTGATCGGTCCAGAGCGTCATTGCCACAACCACTTGCGCTTGGTGTCGCCAGTGATGGTGACCGGGACGATCGAGTTGGCGAGCTCGGCGATGGCCCGCTCGATCCGCGTCCCGGTCCGGACCTGCGAGAGCTCGCAGCCCTGAGCGATGGCGTCAGCCATGATCCGGTCTTCGGGAATGATGAAGTCGAAGTCGCGGTTGATCGAGCGCTCGGCCGCCTTCTGCGACACGACCCCCTTCTGATCGATGCTGACCCGGTTGCAGACCAAGGTCAGCGGGACGGCGTCCAGGCGCTGGGCCGCCAGCATGCGAAGCTGGGTCTTCACCAGGGTCGCGTGCGGGACCGAGAGATTGGTGATCAGCACGATCTGGTCGCACAGATGCAAGGCCCGGTTGGTCCAGGCCGTCCAGACGGTCGGCAGATCGATAAAGGTCAGGGCGAAATCGCGTCGCAAGGCCGATACCAGGCTCTCCACCTGGGCCGGGGTGACCGCTTCAAGGGGCATCAGCTCACGCGGGGCGGCCAGCAGCCGGGCCCCGCTGCGGTGCAGCGCCAGGGCCTGCCCAAGTGGGGTGTCTTCCAGCGGCCCTCCGCCTTCGAGAATATCGGTGAGGCTCATCGACTGGGTCATGTCCAGGAACATGGCCCCGAGGCCGAACTGCACGTCCATGTCGGCGAAACAGACGCCGCCTTCGGCCGCTCCATGGCTGGCGATCATCGCC
>DATBOH010000211.1:0-11548 GCA_036553915.1 Caulobacteraceae bacterium
GCCGGCATATGCTCCATGTGTTCGGCCATGCCATCGAGGACCGCGCCCATGCGTACCTTGACGCCGGTTTCGGGCACTTCGGAGAACACCGCCGTGCAATTTGGCTTGGCGAAAATCGCCTTGCCGAGATCGACGCCGACCTTGCGTTCATCGATGTCGAAGGCGAGCACGAATTCGACGTCGCTGGGCTCGTAGCCGCCCAGGCTCCAGTGCATCAGCCCCGAATTGTCGTTGGCGGCGCGATAGTAGGCGACACCCTGAACCAACGAGCTCGCGCAATTGCCGACCCCGACAATCGCTGCGCGAATCTTTCCCATTCCCACTCCTCTGAACGGCGCGCATGCGGGCGTCCAAAACACGCTATCGTCTGGCGCCGGCTGTCACAAGACTGCCATATGCGAGCCGCCTGTGGAGACCAAGGACCCGCCGATGTCAATCGCCCCCCCGGGTCTCCACGCTCTGGCGCCAGGGCGTCCGGCCGAGATTGAGGGGTTCAGCAATCGGCTTCTCGTCCATCCTCTGGCGCGCCGGCTAGCCGGCTGCTTGGCCCGCACCGCGGTGACCCCCAACCAGGTTTCGGCCGCCAGCGTCTTCGCCTCGGCGGCCGCCGCGGCTTGCTATGTCTGCCTGGCGTGGCCATTCAATGCCGCGGCCGGCCTGGGGCTGCAGATCCTCTGGCATGTTCTGGACGGCGCCGATGGCGATCTCGCCAGACGCACCGGACGCGCCTCGCCGATCGGCGAGCTGGTGGACGGGGTGTGCGACCATGTGAGTCAGGCTCTGCTCTATATCGCCTTCGCGCTCATGGCGGCCCGCTCGATCGGCGCCTGGGCCTGGCCGCTGGCGATCACCGCGGCGCTGTCGCATTTCGTTCAGGCCAACGCCTATGAAACCGGGCGCAAGAGCTACCGCCATCATGTCTACGGCGCGCCCTGGATGCGGCAAACCGGCGCGGGGGTCGGCGGCGCCGGGGGGTCATTCGCCCGCGTCTATATGAGACTCTCCGAGCGTCTGAACGTCGGCGGCGCCGTGGTCGCTGCGGCCCTCAGGCGCGCCTCGGCCGAAGCCGGCCGGCGCGCCTATCGCGAGGCCTTCGCCCCCGTCCTCAAACGAAGCGGTCTGCTGGCCTCGAACACCCGCACCCTGGCCGGCTTCGCGGCGGTGTTGATCGCGCGCCCGGCCTGGTTCTTTGTCTTCGAGATCATCATCCTCAATGGCGTCCTGGCGGCGCTGCTGGCGATGCGTCTGCGCGCCTCGGCGAGGCTGGCGACCCGGCTCGGCGCCTATTAGGCGGCGGCTCCGAACTGCAGGCTGGCGAGATGGGCGTAGAGGCCGCCGCGCGCCATCAGTTCGGCGTGGCGGCCGGCCTCAATGACCTGGCCGGCCTCCATGACGATGATCCGGTCGGCCTCAAGCACTGTGGCCAGGCGGTGGGCGATCACCAGGGTGGTGCGCCCGGCCATGGCCTCGTGCAGGGCCCCTTGGACGAGGCGCTCGCTTTCGGCGTCAAGGGCGCTGGTGGCCTCGTCAAGCAGCAGGATTGGGGCATCCCGGACTAACGCCCGGGCGATGGCGATCCGCTGTCGCTGACCGCCCGAGAGCAGCTTGGCGCGCTCGCCCATCAGGGTATCGAAGCCATGCGGCAATCGCGATAGGAAGCCCTCGGCCTGGGCGGCGCGGGCGGCGGCCCGGATATCGACCTCGGCGGCATCGCGGCGGCCGAAGGCGATGTTCTCCGCCGCCGAGGATGAGAACAGCGGCGCATCCTGGGCGACAAAGGCCACCCGCGCGCGCGCCGCCCGCGGGTCGGCCTCGCGCAGGTCGACGCCGTCGATGCGCACCGACCCGCTCTGGGGATCGTAGAACCGCAACAGCAGGCGGAACACCGTGCTCTTGCCGGAGCCGGAGCGACCGACCAGGGCGACGCGTTCGCCTGGTTCCACGGCAAGGGAAAAACCATCCAAGGCCGGGATCTCACGCCCGGGATAACAGAAGCTGACGTTCTCAAAGCGCACCTGACCGCGTCCAGGCGTCGGCATCGGCGTCGGTCGGACCGGCGCGGCGATCGTTGGCGTCGCCTCCATGACATCGATGATCCGCTCGGCCGAGCCGCTGGCGCGCTGAATCTGACCCCAGACCTCCGACAGGTCGCGCACGCAGGTGGCGGCCACGAAAGCCAGGATCAGCAGCTGGAACAGATTGCCCGGCTGCAGGGTGTGGTGAACGATGACCGCCAGGGCGCACTCGTAGAGCAGAGTCAACATGCCGGCGAAGATCAGGGCAATCATCAGGCACGACATCAGACCGCTGACCCGGAGCCGGGCGCGCGAAGCAAGGAAAGCGTGTTCGATGGCGGCGTTGAAGCGTCCGGCGACCAACTCTTCCTGGCCAAAGGCCTGGACCGTGTCGATGGCCTCGAGGCCTTCGCCGGCATGGCCTACCGCCTCGGCGAAACGGTCCTGGGCGCGCACCGACAGGCGCTGTATCCGCCGCCCGACCAGGAACAAGGGCGTCAGCAACAGGGGGATAAGCACCAGAATCAGGCCGGTGATGTTGGGGCTCACGGCCACCATCAGCACCAGCGAGCCGGCCAGGGTCAGGGCGTTGCGAAGTGCACCGGGCAAGATGATACCCAAGGTGCCTTCGACGATGGTCATGTCGGTGGTCAGCCGTGACAGCACCTCGCCGGTCCGCAGGCGGCGGAACTGGGCCTGATCGAGCCCGAGCATATGTCGGAAGACCTCCTGTCGGAGGTCGGCGATGATCCGCTCGCCGAGCTTGTATGTGAAATACAGACGCAGGCCGGTGGTGGCCGCCAACACCGCGGCCATGCCCGCCAAGGTCAGGAAGACGTTTTCGAGGGCGGCGCGATTGTGCAGCCGAATGCCTTGCGCAATCACCAACTGTGGTCCGAAGGTCAGGGCCAGCAGGGCGCCGGAGGACAGCAACAGGAACAACAGGCCGAGCACGGTGTCTGGCCAATGCCGCACCAGAAATGGCCACAACCGTTTCAACGGCCGCACCGGCGGTTTGGGCATTGCGTCCAGATGGAGGGCGTGGCTGACCGCCGCCGTCAGGCTGAGCGGCGTGCCGGCGTCGGCGCCCCCCCTCGCCGGCTTGCTCATCGACAATTCATCCTAGCCTCGACGCGCGACGGGCATATCGACTATCAGGCCTCGTGCCGATGTCGATAATGACGCAATGGCGCCCCTCGTGCCATGTTTGCGGCGAAGCGGGCGAAACTTTCACGGACGACCAGAATTGATACCGACGCCGACAGCGCCCGAACGGATTTTGAAGCTCGGCGCCTTCACCACGCTTTGCGACGCCCTCGATGCGGCGGCGGCCGGTCCCACAGGGATTAATATCCACTCGCCGCGCGGCCAGCTGGTCGAGGTTCTGACCTATGCCCGGTTGCGCGACGAGGCTTGCGAAATGGCCGGCCGCCTGATCGCCGCCGGGTTGAAGCCGGGCGATCGTATGGCGCTGGCCGCCGAATCGAACGGCGATTTCCTGCGCGCCTTCTTTGCTTGCCAGTACGCCGGCGTGGCCCCGGTTCCAACGCCGCTGCCAGCCCCGCTCGGCGGCAAGGAGGCCTATGTGGCCCATATCCGGCGGATGTTGATCTCGGCCCGGGTGCGGGCCGCCCTCGCCCCGGCTGAATTGGCTGACTGGTTCGCCGAAGCCGCCGAGGACCTCGATTTGCGCTTTTGCGGCCCGTTCGGCCTTGAGTTGCCGCCGGCGGTGGTGAGGCTTCCGGCGCCCGATCCGGCCGGATTGTGCTATCTCCAATACTCTTCCGGCAGCACCCGCTTCCCGGTCGGTGTGGCGGTCACCCAACAGGCGCTGATGGCCAATGTCCTGGCTATCGGCGGGCCCGCCGGCCTGGCCGTGGGGTCGGCGGATCGCGCCGTTTCCTGGCTGCCGCTCTATCACGACATGGGCCTGGTCGGGATGCTCCTGTGCGGCCTCTGTTTCCAGGTCAGTCTCGATTTGATGCCGACGGCCGCGTTCGTGAGGCGTCCGGGATTGTGGCTGGATCTCTTGAGTCGCCACGGTGGAACAATCTCCTACGCCCCCAACTTCGGCTACGACCTGGCGGCCCGGCGCGCCTCGGCTCTCGACGTCGGCTCTCTCGACCTCTCGCGCTGGAGGATCGCCGGCATCGGCGGCGACATGATCAGGCCCGGGCCCTTGCGCGCCTTCGCCGAGGCGTTTGCGCCGGCCGGCTTCGATGCGCGCGCCTTCCTGGCCAGCTATGGCATGGCCGAGGCCACCCTGGCGCTCACCTTGAGCCCGCTTGGTCAGGGTTTGGCGACAGATACCGCCGACGTCGATAGTCTGGAACGGTCCGGCGCGGCCGACGGCGCCGGCCGCAGCGGCCGTGTCCGCGAGTTCGCCCTCTGCGGCGCGGTCTTGCCCGGTCACCGCCTGGAGGTGCGAGGCGAAGCCGGATCCGTCGTCAGCGAACGACGCGTCGGACGAATTTTCGCTTTCGGGCCGAGCCTGATGAAGGCTTATTTCGATGCGCCCGAGGAAACCGCCCAGGTGCTTTCCGAGGATGGCTGGCTGGACACCGGCGATCTTGGCTACCGGGTGGACGACCAGATCGTCATCACCGGTCGGGCCAAGGACCTGATCATCGTGCACGGCCGCAATATCTGGCCACAAGATCTGGAATGGACGCTCGAGCGTCAGGTCGAGGCCTTGCGCAGCGGTGACGTCGCCGCCTTTCAAGTCAGCACCGCCGAGGTCGAACAGGTCATCGCCCTGGTCCAGTGCCGAAGCCGCGAGCCGGACAAGCGGGCCGGCCTGCGCGCCGCTGTCGCCGCAACGCTCAGATCGAGCCATGGCCTTGACGTTGAGGTGGTTCTGGCGCCGCCGCACAGCCTGCCCCAGACCTCCTCGGGAAAGCTCAGCCGTTCCCGCGCTCGGGCCCTCTATCTGGCCGGCGCGTTCGACGAGACTTCGTTGCCGGTTTAGAGCTTGGTGCGTTCACACGGAACAGATGGAAGCGTTGAATCAGGCTCTAGAAGGTTGGATTCCAGAGCAAATCCTCCCCGTTTGGACGATTCCGTCTAAACGGGGTTTGCTCTAGGCGGTGAGCGCGCCCATCGCCGCTGTCGCCGGCGCGACCGGGTTTGTCGGCCGGCGCCTGTGCGGCCGGCTGGTCGAGCGCGGCTGGAGCGTGCGGAGCCTGGTGCGGACGGCGCCCCTCGCCGGCGACTGGCTAGCCAGCGCCACCACGACGGTCCAAGGCGATCTCTCCGACGTTGAAGCGCTGCGGCGGCTGGCCGAGGGAGCGCGCGTCTGCATCAACAGCGCCGGCCTGGTGAAAGCGGGAAGTCCTGCGGCGTTCAAGGCCGTCAACGCGGTCGGCGCCGGCCGTTTCGCGGCGATCGGCGACGCCCGGCACATTCTCATCTCGAGCCTGGCGGCGCGCGAACCGCAGCTCTCTGCCTATGCGGCCAGCAAGCAAGCCGGAGAAATCGCCGCCCGCGCGGCGGCCGGCGGCCGGCTGGCGGTGCTTCGGCCGCCGGTCATCTATGGTCCGGGTGATCGCGAAACCCTGGCGTTGTTCCGGTTCGCGCAGCGATCGCCCATCGCGCCCGTCCCGGCCGATCGGCGCGCCCGGCTGGCGCTAACCCACGTCGAAGAGGTCGTCGACGCGGCGCTGGCGCTCATCGAGCGCCCGGAATTGGGTGGCGTCTACGCGGTCGGCGGCCATCGACCGGACGGCTATTCGTGGGTCGAGATCGCCAAGGCCGCCTGGGGCGCGCTCGGCCGCAACGCTCGAATCGTGACCGTTCCCGCCTGGGCGGTCAGAGCGGCCGGCTTGGCCACCGATTCTCTGGCTGGCGGCCGACCGGCGATCTTCGGCCGCGGCAAGGCGGCCGAGATTCTGCATCCCGATTGGGCGATCGGATCTGAGGAGGTCATGCCGTCGGCGCCGACGCCGCAGTTCGACCTTAGGGCCGGGTTCGCTGACGCCGTCGCCTGGTATCGGCGAGCCGGCTGGCTTGGCCCCTGAACCACCCGCGCGGTTGAAGCTCACGGCCCAATGCTGTTACGGTGCGAGCCGAGTCTGGTGCATCGGCGGGACGGGGCGAAAGCGAAGGAATGGGCCAAATTCGGCAATTGGCGCTAGTGGAAGACCCTGTGGGACCACCCCAGACCGTCCGTCGCGAAGACATCTCAGCCATCTTCGAGCAGGTGCTGGAGCGCCCGGTGAAGATCACCGATCGCACCGATATTGTCGAAGACCTCGGCATGGATTCGCTCGGCGTGATGAACTTCGTCATGGCCATTGAGGATTTCTATGATATCTCGATCCCTCTCGATCGGATCGCCCAGATTCAGACGGTCGGTGATCTGATACACGCGGTCGAAGACCTGCGCAGCGGGACGGATCAATGACACTACTCGCCAAACATGCGGCCCAGCGCGCCGTCTATGAGACCCTGCATTCCCACGGCCTTGATGTGCGGTTCGACGAGGTGCTCTCGCCGACCGAAGGCATGCTTGCCGGCCGGCGGACAATTCTGCTTGGCACCAACAACTACCTCGGCCTGACCTTCGATCCGGAATGCATCGAGGACGCGATCGAGGCGACACGCCGGCAAGGCACGGGCACGACCGGCTCGCGGGTGCTGAACGGCACCTACGGCGGCCACATCAAGTTAGAACAAGCGCTGGCCGACTTTTACGGCCGAGGGCACGCGATCGTGTTCAGCACCGGCTACCAGGCCAACCTCAGCGTGCTCTCGGCGCTGGTCGGGCGCGGCGATCACCTGTTGCTCGACGCCGACAGCCACGCCAGCATCTATGACGGCTCGCGCCTCGGCCACGGCGAGGTGATCCGCTTCCGGCACAACAACCCGGACGATCTCTATAAGCGCCTGCGGCGGCTGGCCGGACATCCCGGCGACCGGCTGATCGTCGTTGAGGGCATCTATTCAATGCTGGGCGACACCGCCCCGTTGAAGGAAATCGCGGCCGTGAAGCGCGAGACCGGCGCCTATCTACTGGTTGATGAGGCGCATTCAATGGGTGTCCTCGGTGAGACCGGCCGCGGCCTCGCCGAAGCCGCTGGGGTCGAGGCCGATGTCGACTTTATCGTCGGCACCTTTTCCAAAAGCCTTGGCAGCGTCGGCGGCTTCTGCGTTTCCGACAGCCCTGATTTCGACGTCCTGCGCTTCGTCTGCCGACCCTATATGTTCACCGCCTCTCTGCCGCCGGGCATCATCGCCTCGACACTGAAGGCGCTGTCGCGGCTGCGCAGTGAACCGTCGCTGAGAGTGAACCTGCGGCGCAATGCCCAGCGCCTCTATGACGGCCTCCTAGCGTTGGGCTTCCAGACCGGTCCCGAGGCCAATCCGATCGTTGCGGTGGCGATGCCCAACCAGGACACCGCTGTCGCCTTCTGGAAGATGGCGCTCGAATCGGGCCTCTACGTCAACCTCGCCATCCCGCCGGCGACGCCGACCGATGTGTGCCTGTTGCGCACCAGCGTCAGCGCCGCGCATACGACGGCCCAGATCGACACGGCTTTGGAGATTTTCGCCGATGTCGGCCGGCGGCTCGGCTTCCTGGATGCGGAACGGCGGCGCGCGGGCGGCCTCGCCTGACCCCGTGACTTCTCTGGCGCTCGGCGCCCCCGCTCTGCGCAAGACCAACTGGCGGCCATCCATCCTCGACGCCTATCTGCTGCGCATGCTGGCCATGCCGGCCCTTGGCGTGCTCGGCGTTACCTTGGTCGCCTTCCTCCTCGACCAGACCCTGAGGCTGATCAATCAGCTCCAGTCCAACGGGGCCCACATGGGTTATCTGTTCGGACTGGTCACCAATCTAGTGCCCTATCAGTTGGGATTGGCGCTGCCGGCCGCCTTCTGCGTCGCCATGTTCATCGTCATCGCCAGGCTGGGCGATGATTCCGAACTTGACGCCATCTTGGCTGGCGGGGTGTCGTTCGAGCGCATCGCCGCGCCTTTGGTGTTCGTCGGCGTTGTGCTGGCGATCGTCAATCTGCTGCTTTCAGGGTTCCTGCAGCCCTACAGCCGCTACGGCTATCGCGCCGTGCTCAACGCCGCCACCCAGGCCGGCTGGACGGCGCAGCTCGACCCGCAGGTGTTCATCAACGCTGGCCCCGATTTCACGATTACCGCCGATGAGGTCGATGGCACCGGCCGACGGCTGAAGGGCGTTTTCATTCGCCGCGGCGCCGGAGCTGGCGAGACCATCGTCACTGCCGAACAGGGAGCGCTGGCCCTGCAGCCCGATCGCAAGACCACCGACCTCGATCTGGTGGGCGGCCTCATTCTCACCGACACCTTGCACGGCGAGCGGTTGTTGCGGTTTGGCGATTTCAACGATCGCCAGATCCTTAGCAATCCCTCCACCCTCGCCCCGCGGGGCGGCGACGCCCAGGAGCTGACGATCCCAGAGCTCGTCGGCGAGATGCAGCGGCCCGACGCCCTCATTCCTCAGCGCGTCCTGCAGTCGGAGCTCTATTCGCGCCTGGCCCGGGCGTTCGGCGTGCCGTTCCTGCCCTTGCTGGCCCTGCCGCTGGCCATGGCCGTCAAGCGCGGCCGGCGTACGCCCGGCATGATCGCCGGCGCGGTGGTGCTGGTGGCGTTCCATCACGGCATCACCCTGTGCAAAAGCTTCGCCGACTCCGGAGCGGTCGATCCGCTGCTGGCGATCGGGGGCGTGTTTCTGTTCCAGGCCGGGTTCGGCGTCTGGCTGTTCATGTCCAGTCGCCGAAGGCCGGGCGAGACACCTCTCTCAGGTCTGTTCAGGCTGTTTGAGCGCCTGTTCGATCGCCGGCCCAAGGGAAGACCGACGGCCATGCGGGCTCGAGGCGCCCTCGGAATCTCGGCGTATCTGACCCGGATCATGGCCGTGCGCACTCTGGCGGCCGGAGCCGCGCTTATCGGGCTTTTGCAGCTCATCGATCTGCTGGAGCGGACCAGCGACATCATCGCGCGCGGCGGGGCGGTCGAAATCCTCCACTACATGGCCTTGCGGCTTCCGTACCTGTTCGAGCAGGTCGCGCCATTCGCGGTCCTTGGCGGGGCGCTGTTCACCTTCAGCCAGCTAGCCCGCAACAGCGAGCTTGTGGTCATGCGGATCAGCGGCCTTTCGCTGCTGCAGATTTTCCGGCGCACCCTGCCGGTGGCCCTGGCGGTCGCGGCCCTCGACCTGGTGGTCGCCGATCAGGTGACGCCCAGGGCCGAACAGGCCCTGGCCACTTGGTGGGCGGCGAGCGCGCCGGGTAGCCTATCGGCGGCGGCCGCGCCGCGCTGGTTCCGCATCGACGGTAATGTGGTCCTGGTTCGCAAGGCCTCGCCGAGCGGATCGACGCTGACCGGCATATCGATCTATGACCGCGACGCGCGAAAGCAGCTGGTCCGTCGCATCATCGCCCGCGACGCTGTCTGGTCGGGCCAGCGCTGGCGTCTCGATCAGGCCGTGGTCACCGACCTGCGCCAAGAGCACGCCGAAAGCCTGACCGTGGCGGCGATGGACTGGCCGACCACGCTTCGCCCCTCCGACACGGCGCGGCTATTCGCCGGCTCCTATGAAATGACCTCGGAAGCGGCCTATCGGTCGTTGTTTGGCAAGGGTCCGGTCAATCAGAGTCCCAGCGAATTCCAGACTCGGCTCTATCGCACCCTCGCCGAGGCCATGGCGCCGATCATCATGCTGCTTCTGGCCCTGCCGACGGCGCTGGGACATGCCCGTAGCAACCGCACCCTTCCGGTGATCTTTGGCCTTTGTTTTGGCCTCGCCTATCTGGTCGCCGACGGAATCCTGACGGCCATGGGCCAGACCGGCGTCCTGCCGCCGTGGGCGGCGGCCTGGGGTGCGCCGGCCGCCTTCGCCGCCGGAGCCGTGACCTTTCTTCTCTACGCCGAGGGATAGTCCATGCCGATCGAGATCGTCGCGGTCAGCAATAAGGCGGAGCTGGAACGCTTCATCCGCGTCCCGATGCGCATCAACGCCGGTGATCCAAACTATATCGCCCCGCTGATGTTCGAACGGCGCGAGGCGCTGTCGGCAAAGGTCAATCCGTTTTTCCAGCATGCCGACTGGCAGTTCTGGCTGGCGGTCAAGGACGGCCGCGACGCGGGGCGGATCAGCGCCCAAATCGACCACTTGGCGGCGACCGATCCGGCCGCGCCGGCTGGCTATTTCGGCATGATCGCGGCCGAAGATGACCCGGCGATCTTCAAGGCGCTGTTCGCGGTCGCGGAGGCGTGGCTGGAGGCCCGCGGCCGCGTCCAGGCGATCGGGCCGATGAATCTGTCGATCAATGAGGAGGTCGGGCTCCTGGTCGAGGGGCATGACACCCCGCCGATGCTGATGATGGGTCATGACCCGCGCTACATCGGCGCGCGCATCGAGGAGCAGGGCTACGCCAAGGTAAAGGACCTGTTCGCCTATATCTCGGGCGTGCCGGTGTTTACGCCCGGAGTTCAAGCGCGCCTCAACCGGCCCCCGCCAGCGGGCGTGACGGTGCGGCCAATCAATATGAAGGCGTTCGATTCCGAGGTTCGCACCTTGGTCGAGATCTGGAATGACGCCTGGGCTCAGAACTGGGGGGCGGCGCCGATCACCGAGGCCGAGACGCGACATCTCGGCCAATCCCTGAAGCTGTTGTTGCATCCGCGGCTCATCTGGTTTGTTGAGATCGATGGCGAGGCCGCCGGCTTCGGGGCGCTCCTGCCCAACCTCAATGACGCCATCTTCGATCTGAAAGGCAAACTGTTGCCGTTCGGCTGGGCCAAGCTTCTATGGCGCCTCAAGGTGCGCGGGGTGAAGCGCGGACGGGTGCCCTTGATGGGCGTCAAGCGCAAGTTCGCCCACGAGGCGCGCGGCGCTTTCGCACCGTTCCTGATCCTCGACGCCTTTCGCCGTGAAGCGGTCAAGCTCGGCATCACCGAGGCCGAATATTCCTGGATCCTAGAGGACAACCGGCCGATGCGGCACATCCTCGAAAACTTCGGGGCTCGCGCCTATAAGACCTATCGCCTGTACGGAAAGACGCTGGGGAGCACGCCGGCGGTCTAGAAGATCACCCCGGTTTCGACGAGCCCGCGCCATTGCGAGCGCGCCGTCCCGGCGGCGCCGAAGGTTGCGCCCGGCGCCGCGTCGATCGCCTCCACAAAAGAGCCTTCGGCGCGGGCGAAGAAGACGCCCTTCTGAAAGGTGGGCGTCAGCGTGAGCGATACCGCCTTGCTGCCAGGTCCATAGAGCAGGTTGGTATCGGCGCAGCCAGCGGCAGAGCATGCGCCGCCGGATGTGGCCAGATATTCCGCTCGGCCGGCCAGGCTCCAGCGGGTGTTGAAGCTGTATTTCGCCAGCACGGCGCCGCTGTAGGTGGACGCGCCGGGCGAGATGAGACCGAAGGCTGAAAGCCGATAGGCGCGGGTGTACTGAAAATAGGGCGTCACCGACCAGGGGCCCTCGGTATGGGTCCAGATCAGGTCGAGGATACCGCTGTTGTTTTGAAACAGCGGCGTCGCCGGGCTCTGGCGCAGCGACC
>DATBOH010000257.1:0-2656 GCA_036553915.1 Caulobacteraceae bacterium
CCGCCGCCTTGGACGGGTCGGCCCATTGCAGATTGAACGCTGACGCCGACACCAGGATCGACAGCACCAGGACGGTCCAGACGACCATCTGGAATTTCGACAGGCTCATGCGGTTAAGATTGTCGATGAACACGCCCTCGACACGGCCGTTCACCGATCCGCCGATGATTCCCACCGCCAGGCTGACCAGGGCCACGGTCCCCAGCCAGGCCCAGCCCCAATCCGCTTTCGGGAGCCGACTGTTGACGATGGTGATCGCCACCAGGACCAGAACCAGACTCACCGGCCCCATCCAAGGATTGAGCTTTACGATGGAGAGCGTTGTCGGCTTGGCGCGAATATAGGTGGCTGGGATGTTGGCCATCGCTTCACCTCGCTTCAACTTGGACGGGGAAGGGTTTTGCTGAGATGCCCTGCTCTAGTCTCGGTAGAGTCGCGATGGTGGTCAATGACCGGCCTCTGCGGTACGGCCATCCGGCGCTTGCTGTTGACGGTTGGCTCCGGCGGGCGATCAATTCGCTTTCCAGCCGGGAGAACAACCCATGATGCGCCGCCGAACCTTTCTCCAATGTACGGCGGCGATGGCCGTGCCGGCCGCGGCGACCGCCCGGCCCGATGGCGGTCTGGCGGCCGGCGCCTGGCCGGATGCCGACGCCTGGAGCGGCCTGAACCTGCAGGTCGGCGGCCGGCTGGTGCGGCCGGAGCCGCTCGACCAGGCCTGTCGGACGGATGCCAAAAGCGGCGCCTGCAACGCGCTCTTCACCGATCTCGCCAATCCTTATTACATCGGCGACCAGGCCGGCGGGACGCAGGTCTCCGGATGGCTCGACGCCTGGTCGCCGCAGACGAGCGTCTTCGCCATTCCCGCCCGGTCCAGCGGCGATGTGGCGGCGGCGGTCAACTTCGCCCGCGCCCATCGTGTGCGACTGGCGATCAAGGGCGGCGGACACAGCTATCAGGGGGGGTCGAACGCCGCCAATTCACTGCTCGTCTGGACAAGGCCGATGAACGCCATCCAGGTCTATGATGACTTCACGCCGCGCGGCGGCGGCGGCCCCGGCCGACCGGCGGTCTCGATCGGGGCCGGAGCGATGTGGGCCGACGCCTATGACGCCGTGACCACAAAGGCGGGGCGCTATGTTCAGGGGGGCGGCTGCGCCACCGTGGGCGTCACCGGCCTGGTGTTGGGTGGCGGCTTCGGATCGTTTTCGAAGCGCTACGGCATGGCCGGCGCCAGCTTGCTCGAGGCCGAGATCGTCACCGCCGACGGGCGCGTGCGGATCGTCAACGCCAATCGCGACCCGGAGCTGTTCTGGGCCCTGAAAGGGGCCGGCCAGTGCGCCTTTGGCGTGGTGACGCGCGTGACCCTGGCGACGCACGATCTGGCGGCGACCGGGGGCGGCTTCGGACTCACGGTGAAGGCCAAGAGCGACGACGCCTTTCGCGCCCTGCTGGCCGCCTTCGTCGAGACCGTCGCCACAGGCCTCATCAATCCCCACTGGGGCGAAAGCGTGCAGATCGCCGGCGACAACAGCCTGGACGTCAACATGGTGTTCCTGGATCTCGAACCGGCGGCGGCGAAGGCGGCTTGGGCGCCGGTCATGAAGCTCGTCGCCGCCGCGCCGAACGACTACAGCGTCAAGGGGCCGCGGGCCTTGAGCCGGCCCATGCGTCAGTGGTGGGCCTTCGCCGCCGACAAGCCGGCCCACATGCCGTTCGAAACCTACGATCCACGGCCCGGCGCGCCGGCCCAACACGCCTGGTGGAGTGGCGATTCCGACCAGGTGAGCATGTTCATCCACGGATATGACTCGCTGTGGCTGCCGGCCGCCTTGCTGGGGCCCAGCGAACGGCGCCGTCTGGTCGACGCCTTGTTCGCCGCCAGCCGCCATTTCGAGGTCGGCCTGCATTTCAACAAGGGCCTGGCCGGAGCGCCTGCCGAAGCGATAGCGGCGGCGCGTCGCACGGCGGTCAACCCGGAATGCATCGGGGCTTTCGCCCTGGCGATTGTCGCCACCGGCGGATTGCCCAACTACGCCGGCTATCCCAGGACCGATCTTGCCAAGGCGCAGGCTCAGGCGCGGCGGATCGACGCCGCCACAGCCGAACTGCGGCGGGTCGCGCCGGCCGGGGGCAGCTACATCTCGGAAAGCAACTATTTCAACCGCGACTGGCGGCGCGCCTATTGGGGCCCGCACTACCCCAGGCTGGCCGGCATCAAGGCTCGCTACGATCCGACCGGATTGTTCCGCATGCATCACGGGGTTGGCGATAGCGGCTGAGGGTTCCTGGCGATGGCTTCGACGCGCCCGATCCGCTAGAGCTTGGCGCGTTTGCACGGAACGGACGGAACGTTGAATCAAGCTCTAGAAAGTTGGATTCCAGAGCAAATCCTCCCCGTTTGGACGTTTCCGTCCAAACGGGGTTTGCTCTAACGCGCGGTGATGACCCACCGGCCGGCGCCGTTCGAATTGGGACCGGTGCATTTCATCGGCATCGGCGGCATTGGCATGAGCGGCATCGCCGACATCATGTTGACACTCGGCTTTACGGTGCAGGGATCGGACGCACGACGCGGCCCCAACACCGATCGATTGGAGAAGCTCGGGGCGAGGGTCTTCATCGGCCATGACGCCGGCCAGATCGCCGGCGCTGC
>DATBOH010000258.1:0-2616 GCA_036553915.1 Caulobacteraceae bacterium
GCGCCGGCCATGCGCCATAACATCTGTCTGGTCAGTGTCACCGATACGGGCGCCGAAAGGGCGATCTCGGCGGCCAGGGCGCGCGCCGCTGGAATCAGGTCTTCCGCCGCGTGCAGCGACCGCACCAGGCCCTTTTCATGCGCCTCGGCGGCCGGGAAGACACGGCCGGTGTAGCACCACTCCAGCGCCGTCTGCAGTCCGACGAGACGGGGCAGGAACCAGGAGGACGCTGCCTCCGGGGTGATGCCGCGCCGGGCGAAGACAAAGCCGAAGCGGGCGTCGGTGGAGGCCAGGCGCATGTCCATGGCCAGGAGCATGGTCGCACCGACACCCACCGCCGGGCCGTTGACCGCGGCGATGACCGGCTTGAGGCTATTGAAGATCCGCAAGGTCAGCCGGCCGCCGCCGTCGCGCAGCACGCCCCCGACCATGGCTTCGCGGCGGACCGGATCGGCGCTGTCGCGATGGTCGAAGGTCGCCGCGCCGCGGCCGAGGTCGGCGCCGGCGCAGAAGGCGCGTCCGGCGCCGGTGACGATCACCGACCGCACCTCATCGTCGGCGTCGGTCAGATCGAAGGCCGCGATCATTTCGGCCATCATCTGGGCCGTGAAGGCGTTCAGCCGCTCTGGCCGATTGAGGGTAATCGTGGCCACGCCGTCGTCGAGGGCGAAAAGCAGGGTTTCGAACTTCGGCATGGCGCGCTCCCGTCGGCGCAACTAGCCGGCTCGCTTTACGCGACGACAGTCAAGGCGCCGGCTTTACAAGGGGCGCGCTTGCCGCCTTAAAGTCGGTGCAAATGCATCCCTCGCACCACGCCAAGACCCACCCGGACAAACCGGCTTACGTCATGGCCGGCTCGGGCGAAACGGTGACCTATGGCGAATTGGAAGCCCGATCGAACCAGGGCGCGCATTTGTTTCGATCGCTTGGCCTGGCGGCCGGGGACGCTGTCGCCTTCTTCATGGACAACAGTCCGCGTTACTACGAGGCTCTGATAGCGGCGCAGCGGTCGGGACTCCGGTTCACCTGCATTTCATCGAAACTGACCGCCTCCGAGGTCGAATACATTCTCCATGACTGCGGAGCCAAGGCGCTGGTGGCCTCGGCTGGCGTCGCCGCAAGCGCTGTCGAATTGGCCCCAAGGTTGAGTCACCTCAGCCTGTTCATGGTCGATGGCGCCGTAGCTCCGTTCGCCGACTTCGAGGCCGCGCGCGCTACATTTCCGACGACGCCGATCGCTGACGAATCGGGCGGCCAGGTGATGCTATATTCCTCCGGGACCACCGGACGCCCGAAAGGCGTCAAGCGGGCCGGCGTCGAGGGACCGCAGCCGATCGATGCGCCCAACGCCTTGGCGATGATGGGCATGGCGCTTTACGGCTGGAGCGCCGACACGGTCTATCTTTCGCCGGCCCCGCTCTACCATGCCGCGCCGCTTGGCTGGTCGATGGCGGTCCTAGCCGTTGGCGGCACGGTCGTTGTCATGGAGCGCTTCGATCCCGAGGCCGCCCTCGAGGCGATCGAGACGTTCCATGTCACCAGCGCCCAGTGGGTTCCAACGCATTTCGTCCGTATGCTGAAATTGCCCCCTGAAGCCCGGGCCAAATATGACCATTCGTCGCTGACCAGTGCGTTCCACGCCGCCGCGCCATGCCCGATTCCGGTCAAACAAGCGATGATCGACTGGTGGGGACCGATCATTCACGAGTACTACGCCGGCACTGAGGGCAACGGCTTCACAGTCATCAGCTCTGCGGAGTGGCTGGGCAAGCAAGGCTCCGTCGGGCGCGCCCTGGCTGGAGAGGTCAAGATCTGCGACGAGAACGGCGAGCCGCTTCCCCCGCGCCGCGAAGGCACGGTCTATTTCGCCGGCGGCGGCGTGTTCGAATACCACAACGATCCCGACAAGACCGCCGAGAGCCGCAACCAGCACGGCTGGACGACCTTGGGCGACGTCGGATGGCTGGATGAAGACGGCTATCTGTTCCTCACCGATCGCAAGAGCTTCATGATCATTTCCGGGGGGGTGAACATCTACCCGCAAGAGATAGAGAATTTGCTGATTACCCATCCCAAGGTGGCTGACGTGGCCGTCGTCGGCGCGCCGCACGAGGACATGGGCGAAGAGGTTGTCGCCGTCGTCCAGCCGATGAATTGGTCTGACGCAGGCGACGCCCTGGCCGCGGAACTCGAGGCGTTCGCGAGAGCCAGCCTCTCGCACGTCAAGACGCCCAGGCGGATCGACTTCATGGCCGAGCTGCCGCGCCATCCGACCGGCAAGCTCTATAAGCGGCTGATCCGCGACGCCTATTGGGGCAAGGCCGGAACCCGGATCGTCTAGAGCTTGGTGCGTTTACACGGAACAGATGGAAACGTTGAATCAAGCTCTAGAAAGTTGGATTACAGAGCAAATTATCCCCGTTTGGACGTTTCCGTCCAAACGGGGTTTGCTCTAGGGAGGCGACGCGTGGATCTCGGCATCGCCGACATCATGTTGACACTCGGCTTTACGGTGCAGGGATCGGACGCACGACGCGGCCCCAACACCGATCGATTGGAGAAGCTCGGGGCGAGGGTCTTCATCGGCCATGACGCCGGCCAGATCGCCGGCGCTGC
>DATBOH010000273.1:0-5771 GCA_036553915.1 Caulobacteraceae bacterium
CGACGCCGGCATCGCCACGGCGACCAGTTATCCGACCGCCAATGCCGCCGCGCTGGCCCTGATGCCTGCCGCCTACCGTGACAACCGGGTCATCTTCCCGCCGCCTGCAGCCCTGGCGAACTGTGAATACGCCGACTTCGAGAGCCTCGAACGCGCCCATCTCTATGACGAGACGGTGACCCGGATCTTCGCCGCATGAGCGGCGCCGAGCAGCCCGCTTCGCGCGCCCGCGGCATGTTCGCCGTCGTCTTCGCCCCGCCATCGGTGTGGCTGACGGCGTTCTTCCTGGTCCCGCTGGCGATCATCTGGGCCTACAGTTTCGGCCACAACACGTCGCTGACCCAGATAGGCGTCACCGGCACCTTCGCCAACTACGCCCACGCCCTCAAGCCGCTGTATCTGGGCATCTTCTGGAAGTCGTTCTGGTTTGCCGGCCTGACAACGGTTCTGTGCCTGATCGCCGGCTTCCCGGTCGCGGTGGCCATCGCTTTCGCCAGCGACAAGCTGCGCCCGTGGCTGCTGCTGCTGATCATGCTGCCGTTCTGGACCAACTTGCTGATCCGCACCTACGCCCTGATGGCGGTGCTCCGCGACCAAGGCTACATAAACTGGACGCTGGCGTTCTTGTGGAGCGGCGCCAGCCATGTAGCGGGGCTTGCCGGCCATCCGCTGGGGCCGTTCCATCCCTTGCCGCTGCTCTACAACAACTTCGCCGTCGTCTTTGGCCTCGTCTATGTACAGCTGCCGTTCATGGTCCTGCCGCTGTATGCGGCCCTCGACCGGCTTGATCGCTCGCTGCTGGAAGCCAGCCTCGATCTCGGGGCCGGACAGCTCACAACTTTTGCCAGGGTGGTGGTCCCGCTGGCCATGCCGGGCGTCATCTCTGGCGTCTTGATCACCTTCATCCCCAGCATCGGCGCCTATCTGACTCCCGATCTGCTCGGCGGACCGTCCAGCCAGATGATCGCCAATGTGATCGAAAACCAGTTCAAGAACGCCGACGACTGGCCGTTCGGGGCGGCGCTGTCTTTCCTGTTGATGTACCTGACCTTCATCGCCCTGGCGGTGCAGGCGATGACGGCGCGGGCGCGCCGCGAAAGTCTCGCATGAAGGGCCGCCGCCAACCGCTCGACTATCTGCGGGCATGGCCGATCCAAGCCTGGTTGGCCGCCACCGCCCTCTATCTATACGCGCCATTGATCGTGCTGATGGTTTTCAGCTTCAACGATTCACAGCGCAACATCGTCTGGCGCGGCTTCACCTTGAAATACTATGCGGCGACACTCGCCGATGGCGACCTGATCGCCGCCTTCGCCAATTCGCTCACCATCGCCGCTGTCTCGACCGCCGCCAGTGTCGTGCTCGGAGCCCTGACAGCCCTGCTGCTCTGGCGCTTTCGGTTCCCCGGCAAGCTGGCGCTCGAAGGGGCGCTTGGCTTGCCGATCGTGGTGCCGGAAATCTGCATGGGCGTCGCCATGCTGGTGTTCTTCACGCAGGTCATGCCCTGGCCGACGGAGTTGCCCTGGCCGTTCAACCTCGGGGCGATCATCATTTCGCATATTTCGTTCTCGTTCAGCTTCGTGGCCATCGTCATCCGCGGCCGCCTAGCCTCTTTCAACGGCGAGCTGGAGGAGGCGGCCAAGGACCTCGGAGCGGGGGAGTGGCGGGTGTTTCGCGACGTCATCGCTCCGCACATGCGTCCCGGTCTCATCGCCGGCGCCTTGCTCGCCTTCACCCTCAGCCTGGATGATTTCGTCATCACCTTTTTCACCTCCGGGCCCGACACCATCACCTTTCCGATCAAGGTCTATTCCATGGTTCGTTTCTCGGTGACCCCGGAGGTCAACGCCGCCTCGACCATTCTGATCGTCGTCACCGTGGCCCTGACCGCCATCGCCCTGAAGCTGCAGGGCGCCGACGCCGCCAGGGCTGAGATCGGCGCGGGGCTGTAAGCCATGGCCGAGCCGATCATCCGCTTCGAGGCGGTCAGCAAGCGTTTCGGGAAGGTCACCGCTGTCGACCAGGTCTCGCTGGCCATCGATGAGGGCGAGTTCTTCGCCCTGCTGGGCCCCTCGGGTTGCGGCAAGACCACGCTGCTGCGGATGATCGCCGGCTTCGAAACCCCGACCGAGGGCCGCATCCTGATCGATGGTCAGGATGTATCGACGACGCCACCCAACCGGCGGCCGGTGAACATGGTTTTCCAGTCCTATGCCGTGTTCCCGCACATGAGCGTCGCCGACAATGTCGCCTACGGCCTCAAGGTCGAGAACGTTCCGGCCCGCGAGCGCAACGCGCGGGTCGGCGAGGCCTTGGCCTTGGTCAAGCTCGAGGGCTTCGAGGCGCGCAAACCCGACCAGCTTTCCGGCGGCCAGCGCCAGCGCGTCGCCTTGGCCCGAGCTCTGATCAAGCGTCCACGCGTGCTGCTGCTCGACGAGCCGCTGTCGGCCCTTGACGCCAAGCTGCGCGAGGCGATGCGTTTCGAACTGGCGCAACTGCAGCAGAAAATCGGCGTCACCTTCGTCTTCGTCACCCACGACCAGGAGGAGGCCCTGGCCATGGCCAGCCGTTGCGCGGTGATGAACCGCGGGCTGATCCAGCAGGTCGCCGCCCCCGCCGATCTCTATGAGTTTCCGGCCTCGCGCTTCGTCGCCGACTTCATCGGCCAGGTGAATCTGTTCGAGGGCGCGCTGACCGGTGATGAAGCCGACGAGGCGTTGATTGAATGCCCGGGGCTTTCGACTCGCTTCTGGGTCGACCACGGCGTCAGCGGCGCGACCTCGGCCACCGTCTGGGTCGCCCTGCGGCCGGAAAAGATCGTCTTGAGCGAAGGCCCGCCACCCGCTGCCCCGGGACCGGAGGGCGCCAATCGCCTGCAGGGCGTTGTCCGCCACGCCGCCTATCTGGGCGGTTCGACTGTCTATGAGATCGAGATCGAGGGAGGCCGGATGATCAAGGTCGAGCGCGCCAACGCCAGTCGCCGCGAGGCCGAGGCCTTCGCGCCTGGCCTGGCGGTGTGGCTGTCATGGAGCGGCGACGCCGCCGCGGTGCTGCTCTCATGAGCCGGCCGGTCATTGGCGTCACCTGCTGCAACCGCCCGTTCGGCGAGGAGGCCGCCCAGGTGGTGATCAACCGCTATGTAGAGGCGGTGCTCCGTTGGTCGGACGCCGCCGTGCTCCTGGTCCCAGCCATGCCGGGTCTGATGACCGCCGCCGAAGTGGCTGGCCGCCTCGATGGCCTGTTGCTGACCGGCAGCCCCTCGAACGTGGAGCCCTGGCGCTATGGCGAACCCGAAGCGGCGGCCGAGGCCGGGCCATTCGATCCTGGCCGCGACGCCATGAGCCTGGAGCTGATCGCCGCGATGGGCGAGCGCCATCGTCCGGTCTTTGGGGTCTGCCGCGGCTTCGAGGAGGTCAATGTCGCCTTCGGAGGCACGCTGCGGCGCGACGCCGGCTCGAACCCCGAGCTCATCGACCATCACGCCAAGGCCGACGCCGACCTGGCTGGCCTGTTCGGCCACAGCCACGAAGTCAGCCTGGCGCCCGGCGGCGTCCTGGCGCGCGCCTTTGAGGCGGAGCGTCTGAAGGTCAATTCCGTTCACTACCAGGCCGTCGGTCGCCTGGGCGAGGGCCTCAGCGTCGAGGCAAGGTCCGCCGATGGGCTGGTCGAGGCGGTCGCCGCGCCCGGCGTGCTGGCGGTGCAATGGCACCCCGAATGGCGCCCCAGCGACAATCTCCAGTCCCAGACCTTTTTCCGCCTGCTCGGCCGCGCCGTCCGCGGAGAAGACCTGTGAGCCCGTTTTACCCGCGGATTGCGATCCCTTCTTGGAGACCGACGCCTTGACCCTCAGGAACTATGATATCGCCGAGCTGCGCCGTCTCGATGTCGCCCACCACCTGCCGGCCCAGGCCGACTGGCGATCCCTGCGCGAGGCCGGCGGCAGCCGCGTCATCACCAGAGCCGATGGCTGTTTGATCTATGACGGCGACGGCCATGCGCTGCTCGACGCCATGGCTGGCCTTTGGTGCGTGCAGGTCGGCTACGGCCGGGCCGAACTGGCGGATGCAGCCCGAGAGCAGATGCTCGAATTGCCCTATTACAATACCTTCTTTCGCACCGCCGCGCCGCCGACCATTACCCTGGCGGCCAAGATCGCCGAGAAGCTCGGCGCGCCCTTCAGCCACGTATTCTTCAATTCCTCCGGCTCGGAGGCGATCGACACCCTGGTGCGCCTGACGCGCTACTATTGGCAGGTGCGCGGGCAGCCGCGTCGGCGCATCATCATTTCGCGCACCAACGGCTATCATGGCTCGACCATCGCTGGCGCCAGCCTCGGCGGCATGAAGGCGATGCACGACCAGGGTGGGCCGTGGGTGCCCGACATCGAGCACATCATGCAGCCCTATCGCTTCGGCGAAGCCTTCGGTGAGGACGAGGCGGCGTTCGGCGAGCGCGCCGCTGACGCCCTCGAGGAGCGGATCCTGGAGGTCGGCCCCGAAAACGTCGCCGCCTTCATCGGCGAGCCGGTCCAGGGGGCCGGCGGGGTGATCATTCCGCCGGCCGGCTACTGGAAAAAGATCGAGGCGATCTGCCGCCAATACGGCATCCTGCTGGCCAGCGACGAGGTCATCTGCGGCTTCGGCCGGCTCGGCCAATGGTTCGGTTTCCAACATTTCGGCATCACCCCGGACCTGGTCTCCATGGCCAAGGGACTGTCATCCGGCTATCTGCCGATCTCGGCCGTGGGGGTCGCCGGCCACGTGGTCGAGACCCTGGTGGAGGCCGGCGGCGACTTCGTGCATGGCTACACCTACAGCGGCCACCCGACCTGCGCCGCCGTGGCCCTGAAGAACATCGAGATCCTGGAGCGCGAAGGGCTGGTCGAACGGACGCGCACCGACGCCGGCCCGCATCTGGCCGCCGCGCTCAGGCGTCTGGCCGACCATCCGCTGGTCGGCGAGACCCGCTCCCTGGGGCTGATCGGGGCGGTCGAGATCGTCGCCGAGAAGGGAACCAACCGGCGCTTCGGCGGCGGTCCGGGCAAGGCTGGGCCGCTGGTCCGCGACGCCTGTATCGAGCGTGGGCTGATGATCCGGGCCGTGCGCGACACCCTGGTGATGAGCCCCCCGCTGATCGTCAGCCACGAAGAGATCGACCGGATCGTCGCCATCATCGCCGAGGCTTTAGACGCCACGGAGGGGAAGTTGCGGGGCCTCTAAGGTCTCTCTTTCCCGAAGATGATCGTGCCGGCGGCCGCGAACATGCCGCCGACACCCTGGCAGACCGAGACCTTGGCGCCTGGAACCTGGGCCGGGGCCACGCCGCGTATCTGCCGCACGCTCTCCTGCAGGGCGTACATGCCGTACATGCCCGAGTGCATATAGGAGAGGCCGCCGCCGTTGGTGTTCATGGGCAGCATGCCGCCCGGCGCGGTGTTCCGTTCACGGACGAAGGCGGCCGCTTCACCCGGCTTGCAGAAGCCGAGGTCCTCCAGCCCATAGAGCGGCAGGTGGGCGAAGGCATCGTAGATCATCAGATGATCGACCTCGGCGTGGGTGATGCCGGCCTCGGCGAAGGCCGTCCGAGCCGAGACGCGGAAGGCCGGTGAGCTGGTGAAGTCGGCCATCTGCGAAACCATCGGCGTCTCGACGCTCTCGCCGGTTCCCAGCACATAGACCGGCGGGCGCGGGAAATCCCGGGCCCGGTCGGCGCTGGTCAGGACCAGGGCCCCGCCGCCGTCGGTGACCAGGCAACACATCAGCATACGGAAT
>DATBOH010000031.1:0-3441 GCA_036553915.1 Caulobacteraceae bacterium
AGATCAAGAATCCCTTAGCCGGCATCCGCGGCGCGGCTCAACTCCTGCGGGATGGGCTGAAAGACGAGGACGCGCCGCTGGCGCAGCTGATTATCGAGGAAAGCGACCGCATCAGACGCCTGGTCGATCGGATGCAGGCCCTCGCCGAAGCCGAGCCTGCGGCGCTTGCGCCTGTCAATCTGCACCGGGTCCTTGAGCGTGTACGGGCCTTGGCCGCGAACGGCTTTGCTGATGGAATCGTCGTGCGCGAGATATATGACCCGTCGCTGCCGCTGGCCCTGGCCGACGAGGATCAGCTCATGCAGCTGTTTCTCAATCTGATGCGAAACGCCGCCGAGGCGACGCGCCGGCGCGGCGATTCCCAGGGCGAGATCGTTCTGGCGACTGCCTATCGCCATGGCGCGTGGGATGGCTGGGGCGCCGGGGCGCCGGCCCAGGCCGCGCCCCTGGAGGTGCGGGTCACAGACAACGGGCCGGGCGTGGCCGATTCGGTGCGCGGGCGGCTGTTCGAACCGTTCGTCAGCACCCGCGAAAGCGGCGGCGGCCTGGGCCTCGCTGTGGCGGCGCGAGTGGTGGCCGCCCACGGCGGGCGCCTCGACTTCGAATCGACGCCGGGCCGGACCGTGTTCCGCGTGCTGCTGCCAATCGCCGGCCAACAGATTGAAGCGACATGAGCGGCCGCGTTCTCATCGCTGACGATGACGCCTCCATCCGCCTGGTGCTCAGCCAGGCCCTGACCCGCCAGGGCTACGCGGTGCGGGCCACCGGCGCGGCGGCGACACTAGCCAAATGGATCGGCGAGGGAGAGGGCGATATCGTGATCACCGATGTGATCATGCCGGACGAAAACATCTTCCAATTGCTGCCTGATTTTCGCCGACGGCGGCCAAACCTGCCGATCATCGTCATGAGCGCTCAGAACACGGTGATGACCGCCGTCAACGCCGCCGAACATGGGGTGTTCGACTATTTGGCCAAGCCGTTCGATCTCGACGAAGTCATGGCCGTCGTCAGGCGCGCGTTGGCCACCCCGGTCCCGCCGTCGCGACCCCCGGTCAAGACCGGTGGCGGCCGCGATGAACGCCATCCGCTGATCGGCCGGTCGGCGCAGATGCAGGAGATCTATCGAACGCTCGCCCGGCTGGTGAACTCCGATCTCACTGTCCTGATCCAAGGTGAGTCCGGCACCGGCAAGTCGTTGACCGCCCGAGCGCTGCATGACCTCGGTTCCCGCCGTGAGGGCCGCCTGGTGACGGTCAATCTCGGGGCTGCCCCGCGTGAGCGCATCGATATCGAACTCTTCGGCGTCTCACCGGACCGGCCGGGGAAGCTCGCCGACGCCGACGGCGGGACGCTGTTGCTGGAGGAAATCAGCGACCTGCCGCTGGATTCCCAGGTTCGCCTTTTGGCTGTTTTCGATGGGATAGAGCCGGCCATCAATCCGCGCACAGGCCGACGCAGCGACGTGCGGGTCATCGCCGCCACCAATCGCGACCTGCGCGCCCTCGTCGGTCAGGGCCTGTTCCGCGAGGACCTGTATTTCCGTCTGAACGTCGCCACCCTCAGCTTGCCGCCCTTGCGCGCTCGCCGCGACGATATCGCCGAACTCGCGCGCGCCTTCTTGCGACGCGCCAGTCGAGAGGGGCTCTCGGTCAAGTCCCTGGACGAGGCGGCGTTGGCGCATCTGGTCGCCCACGACTGGCCGGGCAATGTCCGCGAACTGGAGAATCTCATCCGCCGGATCTGTGCTCTCTATGCCGACAAGACGATCACCGCCGCAATCGTCTGTCGGGAGCTGACAGCTTCCGCTGGTCTGGCCGGGGCCGCCGCGGTCAGCCTCGCCGATCTCGTGGAAGCAAATCTCGTGCGCCTGTTCGCGTCGGCCGGCGACGACCTGCCCGCCCCGGGACTTTACGACCGCGTGCTCGAGGAGATTGAAAGGCCGTTGTTCCGCCAGGTGCTGGCTTCGACGGGCGGCAATCAGGTGCGCGCCGCCGAGCTGCTGGGGATCAATCGCAACACCTTGCGCAAGCGCCTTGTCGAACTTGGCGTCGAACCCAAGCGTGGCAAGTGACGCAAGCGGGCAACTGACCTGTTGAGTTTGAGGCACACTCGCCTAGACTCGCCGGCCATCATGGCGATCGCGACGACATCTCCCGCCACGCCCGCGCGCTCGGCCCTGGCGTCCCGGCCGTTGCTGGGCGGGGCCTATGCCGCAGCGGTTGTGCTGGTGGGGCTGGCCATCTTCCTGGGCACGTCGCCGACCCTGACCGGGCCCCTGGGGCCGGCCAGCCCCGCCGTGCTGGCGCTGCTGTTTCTGGGGCTCGCCGCCTTGACCGCCCCAGCGTCCAACCTGGTGTGGCGCCTCGTGAGGTTGCTCAGAGCCCGCCGTGGCGACGCCGGGGCCCGACTTCACCTGCGTTTCGTATTTCTATTCGCCATGGCTGCGGTGGCGCCAGCGATCATCGTCGCGCTGTTCTTCGGTGTCCTGGTGACCCGCGGCATCGACAACTGGTTCAACGCCCGGGTTGAAACGGTGGTGGAGAATTCGGCGACCGTCGCCCGCAGCTATCTCGACGAGCAGAAGCACTATATCGGCGTACACGTCGGCGCCATGGCCCAGGCCCTCGACGCCGCGGCCCCGGCCATGGCCGACTCCCCGGTCGCCTTCTCCCGCTTTCTACACGATCTCGCCAGCGACAACGGCTTCGCCGCCGCCTATGTAATTGACAGGGACGGGCGGGTGTTGGCCAGGGCCGAGCCCCCGTCCATGCCGCTTCTCGATCCTCCGGCTGGCGCCTTTCAGGTCGCCGACAGCGGCGATGAAGTCGACATGGTCGGCTTCGAACGGGCAGATCTTTTCCGGGCTTTGTATCGCCTGCGCGGCTATTCGGATGCCTATCTCTATGTCGTCAGGGCGGTCGACCCGGGGATTTTCCGGCACCTTCGGCTGACAGAAGCCTCGCTTGGCGCCTACCGCCAGGCCATGATCAGTCGCGGGCGCATTCGCGGCGCCTTCGCGCTCTCTTATTTCGAGACTGTACTGCTGGTGCTGGTCGGGGCGGCGTGGCTGGGCATCGAGGCGGCTGGCGGCATCGCCTCGCCGGTCGCTCGTCTTGTCCAGGCCGCCGACCGGGTCTCGGCCGGCGATCTCTCGGCGCGGGTCGAGATCGGCCACGATCCAGAGGAAATTGCTGAATTATCGCGTGCGTTCAATCGTATGACGCGTGATCTTGAGCAACAACGTCAAGCTCTGCGATCCGCCCATGCAGAGGCCGAGGCGCGGCGGGAGTTTACCGAAACGGTGCTCCTGGGTGTCAGCGCCGGCGTGATCGGGCTGGATTCGCAGGGCTGTATCTCGGCCATCAACCGCCAGGCCAATGAGCTCCTCGCTCTCGAACCCGGGCCACCCAGCCGACAGCCGTTGAGCGAAGCAGCGCC
>DATBOH010000045.1:0-11177 GCA_036553915.1 Caulobacteraceae bacterium
TGCTGGGCGATTCCGACATGAAGGCGGCCGCGGTTGTTGCGCTGATTGTCCTGGCGGCCTGCCAGCGGTCGCCGATGGGTCAGGCCGCCGCGCGCGGCAAGATCGTCATCGTCAGGGCTCAGTGCGGCGCCTGCCATGAGATTCCAGGCGTGTTCGCGGCCAACGGCCTGGTCGGACCGCCCCTGGCCGGCTTCGGCCGCCGCACCATGATTGCCGGCATGCTCCCCAATACCCGGGACAATCTCGTGCTTTGGCTGCGCTATCCGCAGAAGATCACGCCCGGCAACGCCATGCCTGACACCGGCCTCTCCGAGGCCGAAGCCCGCGACGTCGCCGCCTATCTCGATGGCCTCCGCTGATGTGGAAAGCCTTCATCGTCGGCGTCGCCGCCACCCTGGCGGCGCTGGCCGCCATGGGCCTGCTGGTCATGGCCACCGGCGCCTTCGACGTCAGGGCCAGCACGCCGCACCACCGGATCATCGCCGAGATCACCCACACGACCATGATCCATGACGTTCAGCGCAGCGCTTCTCGGGCGAAGCCGCCGGTCGTCACACCCGCCGAAGTGGCCGCCGGCTTCGCCTTCTATGAGCAGGATTGCGTCAGCTGCCATGGCGCCCCGGGCGTGGCGCGAGCCGGATGGGCGTCCGGCCTGGTCCCATCGCCGCCCTATCTGGTCGATGCGCCGCGCCACTGGAGTGAGCCGCAGTTGCACTGGATCGTCGCCAATGGGGTGAAGATGACCGCCATGCCCTCGTGGCGTTCGGTGCACAGCGAGGCTCAGATCGCCGATCTGGTCGCCTTTCTCGAGGCTCAGCCCTACCTCTCGGCGCGCGACTATGCGCGCATGCGGGCCGCCTGGCCGCGCGTCACTTCGGCTTCCCGGTGATCAACCGCGCCGCCGGTTCATTGCGCGCATAGGCCCACAGCCAGTCGAGGCTGACCGCCAGGCGGCTGCGGGCGCCGATGAGGAAATAGATGTGGGCCACGCCCCATAGCCACCAGGCCAAGAATCCCGTCAATCGCAACGCCCCGAAATCGATGATGGCCCGGTTGCGCCCGATGGTCGCCAGCGAGCCCTGGTGGCGATAGCGGAAGGGCGGCGTGGGGCGCCCATTCAATCGGTCCTTCAGGCGGCCCTTCAGAACGCGCGCGACATAGGCGCCCTGCTGCTTGGCGGCCGGAGCGATTCCCGGGGCGACGGCGCCGGCTTTCCAGGGGACCTGGGCGGTGTCGCCGATCACGAACACCTCGGGATGTCCCGGGGCGGTGAGATCGGGCAAGACCGGGACACGCCCGACCCGGTCGGCGGCGACGCCCAGCCAGTCGGCGGCTGGCGAGGCCTGGACCCCGGCCGCCCAGATCACCGTCGCCGCATCCAGCCGGCCGGCGTCGGTGACCACGCCTTGTGCGTCGCAAGCCGTCACCGGGCTCCTGGTGCGGACCTCGACGCCGAGCTCGTGCAGGGCCCGCAGCGCATAGGCGGCCAGGTCCTCGGCGAAGCTCGGCAGGATGCGTGGACCCGCTTCCAGCAGGACGACCCGGGCGCGCCTGGCGTCGATATGACGAAATTCGTCCTTCAGGTGGGTGCGCGCCAGTTCAGCGATCGCTCCAGCCAGTTCGACGCCGGTGGGGCCGGCTCCGACGATCGCGAAGGTCAGAAGCGCTTCGGCCTGGCGGGGATGCGCTTCGGCCCGTTCGAAGGCCATTAGAATGCGGCCGCGGATGGCGGTGGCGTCCTCGAGTGTCTTCAAGCCCGGCGCGAACGGGGCCCAGTCGTCATGGCCGAAGTAGGCGTGGGTGACGCCGGTCGCCAGCACCAGGCTGTCGTAAGCCAGGCGCTCGCCGTCGGCGAGGCGCACTTCCCTGGCCTCGGCATCGACACCAATGACTTCGCCAAGCCGCGTGGTCACCGATGGCCGCCCGCGCATCAGCCGACGTATGGGCCAGGCGATCTGCGACGGCGGCAGGATGGCGGTCGCGGCCTGATACAGAAGCGGCTGAAAGGTATGATGATTTCGCCGATCCAGAAGGGTGATGGCGAAGCGCTTGTCGCGCCCAAGCTTCAAGGCCAACTGCAAGCCGCCGAAACCGGCCCCGACGATGACCAGGCGATGCGCCCCAGCGCCGCTCACGGACGGAAGCGGTCGACCCAGGCGGCGTAGGCGTCAATAAAACTCTGCAAGAACTTGCGGGTCGACTCATCGGTGACCTCGCCGCCGGCCGCGAAGCGATTGGCCGCCCCGCCGACATAGGCCTCGGGCTGCTGCATGGTCGGCACGTCGAGAAAGACCAGGGACTGGCGCAGGTGGTGATTGGCCCCGAAAGCCCCCGCGGCGCCCGGTGAGACACTCATCACCGCTCCCGGCTTGCCGGCGAAAACGCTCTGGCCATAGGGGCGCGAACCGACATCGATGGCGTTCTTGAGCAGGCCCGGCACCGAGCGATTGTATTCGGGGGTGACGAACAGCAGGCCATCGGAGGGTCGCACGGCGTCTCGGAATCGCACCCAGGCCGCCGGTCTGTCGCCCTCCTGTTCGTCGAGATCTTGGTTGTAAAGCGGCAGGTCGCCGATCGCTTCGATGTGCATCGACAGCGAGGTTGGGGCCAGGCGTATCAGGGCCTCGGCGGCCATGCGGGTGAACGATCCGTGGCGCAGGCTACCCACCAGGATGGCGATCTTGTGCGGCATGTCAGGCTCTCCAACGGCCAGCGTTGAGGCTATAACGCGCCGGCCCTTTTAGGCGACAGATCATTGGCGATGAAAGCTGGGCGGGCGCTTCTGCCTATGGGCGTCCAGGCCCTCGCGCGCCTCGGGACCGGTGAAGCCCAGGAACTCCAGAGCCAGGGAGGCGTCGAAGGTCGGGCCGGCGAGGCGCAGCCAGTGGTTGAGGGCCTGCTTGGTCCAGCGGATCGCGGTCGAGGCGCCATCGGCCAGACGGCCGGCGATCTCGACAGCGCGGGCGTCCAAAGCATCGTCAGCGGCCAGAAGCGAAATCAGGCCGATGCGCTCGGCTTCGGCCCCGCTCAGGGTCTCGCACAACAACAGGTAATATTTGGCCTTGGCCATGCCGCACAGCAACGGCCAGAGGATGGCGGCGTGATCGCCAGCGGCGACGCCCAAGCGGGTATGGCCGTCGATGATCCGCGCTTCTGGCGTGGCGATGGAAATGTCGGCCAGCAGGCCGCAGACCAATCCCGCACCGACCGCCGGACCGCGGATCGCCGAAACGACCGGCTTCGAACAGTCGATGAGATTGTGAACGATGGCCCGGGCTTCGCTCAACACCCGGGCGCGGACAGCGAAGTCGTCGATGATGGCCTCGATCATGGCGAAATCGCCGCCAGCCGAGAACGCCTTGCCGGCTCCGGTGAGGATGATGGCGCGTACGGCCTCATCGCGATCGACGTCACGCCAGATGTCGGCCAGTTCCGCGTGCATGACGGCATCGGCGGCGTTGAGCCGCTCGGGATTGTCCATGGTCACGCGCAGGACGCCGGCGCGCGGCCAGTCGAACTTCAGGCGCTGATAGCGGGCATAGGGATCGGCCATCTCATCGACCCGTGAAGGCGGCCGGGCGCTTCTGCAGGAAGGCCCCGACGCCCTCGGCGAAATCCTCTGTCTTGCCGGCAGCCTTCTGCGCCAAGCGCTCACGATGAAGCTGCTCCGACCAGCCCGATTCGAGCGAAGCCCACAGGATCTGGCGGGAAAGGCCGAGCGAGGCCGGACCATCGGCGAGCGCTTGGGCGAGCCCCATGGCGGTCGGCATCAGGTCCGTCTCCGACGTCAGCCGATTGATGAGACCCCATTCCAGCGCTTGTTTCGCTTGAACTTTTTCCCCGAGCAGGGCCATCTCGAAGGCCCGCGCCCGACCGATCATCCGCGGCAAGAGCCACGTCGAACCGCCATCGGGCACCAGGCCTATGCGGCGGAAGGCCTGCAGGAAATAGGCGCTCTCCGAAGCGACGATCAGATCGCCAAGCAGCGCCAGCGAGCAACCGACGCCGGCGGCGGCGCCGTTGATCGCCGTCACCAAGGGCGTGGCGGATTCGCGGATGTAGGTGACCAAGGGATTGTAGACGGTCTCCAGGGCGTGGCCGGCGTCCGGCTTGCCGTCGCCGTCAAGCGCCCGGCCGCCGCCTCCCGATTGCAGATTGGCGCCGGAGCAAAAGCCGCGGCCCTCGCCGGTCAGCAGAATCGCCCGGGCCGCGTTCTCGCCGGTCGTCGCCTGCTTGTAGGCGAGGAGCAGTTCGGCGGCCATGTCGACGCCGAGCGCATTCATGGTCGCCGGGTCATTGAGGGTGATCACCGTCACCGTGCCATGGCGCTCGATCTTCAGCTTGGTCATGGGGTTCGCCTTTCGTGACGGCGAGGCAGCGGCGCCTTACGCAGCGGCCGTCAATAGATGGTGTAGCCGCCGTCGATGACGATGCTGTCGCCGGTATGGAAGCGCGACGCGTCGGAGGCGAAATAGACGGCGATGCCGGCAAAATCGTCCGGCTCGCCCCACCGCCGCATCGGCACCCGGGAGATCACCTGGGCGTTGAATTTGTCCCAGCTCTGCAGGCCGGCGGTCATGTCGGAGCGGATCCACCCGGGAAGCACGGCGTTGGCGCGGATTCCGTGCCGCGCATATTCGACCGCCAGGCCGCGGATCATCGCCAGTACGGCGGACTTGGAGGACGCATAGGCTTGATTGCGCGGGGCGCCATCGATGGCCGAGGTCGAGGAGGTGACCAGCAGCGAACCGCCCGGATCGCCGGCTTCGGACCGCGCCACCATGTGCTTGCAGGCCTCGCGAAAGGTCCAGAACACCGCATCGAGATTGACCGTCGTCACCTTGCGCCACTGCGCGGTGGTATAGTCGGCGAAGCTCTTCGCGCCGCCGCCGACGCCGGCGTTGGCGGCCACGAAGTCGAGCCGGCCCATGGCCTTGACGGCCGCGCCGACGCCGTCGACGACCTGCGCTTCATCGGAGACGTCCACCCGGTCGACGCGGCTTCTCACCGGATAGGCCGAAAGCGCCTTGGCGGCGTGGGCGTTCTTCTCCGGGTTGAGACCCCAGACCACGACATCGGCGCCGGCCGCGGCCAGACCCTCGGCCATGCCCAGACCAATGCCGCCGTTGGCTCCGGTGATCAGCGCGGTCTTGCCGGCAAGATCGAAGGGTTTGAAAGCCATCGGCGCCGCTCTCCGCTCAGAACCGCTCGCCGACCATGGCTTCGCTCTTTGCCCATAGGGCCTTGGCATGCTCGCCGTCGAGGGCGTAGGCGCGCACGCCGCCGCGCAGGTCCGGGTCATCGGTGATCTCGGCCACGTGGCAGTCCTCGCAGAACTGGCCGCCGATGGCGTCGCGATCGGCCACGGCGGCCGCCCACACCGAGGTCGCGGCCCCCTGCGGGACCGATTTCCAGCGAAAGGTCGGCGCGCCGCTGGCGTCGTTGGCGCGGGTCATGGCGACAATCTGCTCGATGAGCGCGGGGGTCATGTGGCGGCCGAGCTCCGTCTGGATTCCGCCGGGGTGGACGGCGGTGGCGCGCACGCGGTCCTTGTGACGGCGGTCGAATTCGACGGCAAACAGCACATTGGCGGTCTTGGAGCGGCCATAGGCGCCGAACTCCGTGTACGGCGTGCGCTCGAAATTCGGATCGTCCAGATCGACATCGGCGAACCGGTGGCCAGACGACGACAGCACCACCAACCGGCCGCCGTCGCGGATCAGCGGCGCGATGCGATTGACGAAGACAAAATGGCCGAGGTGGTTGGTGCCGAACTGAGTCTCGAAGCCGTCGGCGGTGGTTCCTTTCGGACAGGCCATGACCCCGGCGTTGGCGATCACCACGTCGAACCGGTCGCCCTTCTGGATAAGCGCGTCGGCGGCGGCGCGGACGCTGGCGAGACTGGCGAGATCGAGTTCGACCAGCGCGATATCCGGTATTTCAGCGGTCGCGCGTCTGGCCTTTTCGAGGTCGCGGGCGGCGCCGACGATCTTGGCGCCCCGCTTGGCGAGGGCGCGGGCGGTCTCGACGCCGAGTCCGGCCGAAACCCCGGTGATGAGGACGCGTTTGCCGGTCAGATCGACGCCATCGAGAACCTCGTCGGTGGTGGATTCGGGGCCGAAAGTCTTGGCCATGGCCTGATCTCCCAGAAAGCGCACCCACATAGGCCGCCGGGCCGCTTGAAGTCACGCTCCCGGGGCCGCCGACCTTGACGGCTGCGCGGGCCTTCCCCTATATCGCCCGCTCTTCGCGCAAAGAGCAGGATCAAAGCGTCATGTCACGCCGCTGCGAGCTCACGGGCGTCGGTCCGATGACCGGCCACCATGTGAGCCACTCGAATATCAAGTCCAAGCGGCGCTTCCTGCCGGCGCTGAGCCCGGCCACCCTGCGCTCCGATGCGCTCGGCCAGGACTTCAGCTTGCGCATCACCAACGCCGCGCTGCGCACGCTGGATTTCCGCGGCGGCCTCGATCCCTTCCTGCTCAAGGCCAAGGACGAAGACCTTTCGCCGCGGGCCCGCAAGATCAAGCGTCAGCTCAAGGCCAAGCAGGCCGAGGCCGCCGCCTAGGCTAGGAGTTCCCGTCCGGCTCGGCGCACATCGACGCAGCCGGTCAGGGCCATCGCCACCTCCAGCTCGCGACGCAGGATCGCCAGCATCCGCGCCACGCCGGCCTCGCCTTCGGCGGCGAGAGCGAAGGCCCAAGCGCGGCCGATCAGGCAGGCCCTGGCCCCGAGGCTGAGCGCCCTCAGTACATCCAGGCCCGACCGCACCCCGCCGTCCATCAAGACGCTCAGGCGGTCGCCGACCGCCTCGGCGATGCCGGGCAGGGCGGCGATTCCCGACAGCGCTCCATCGAGCTGTCGTCCGCCGTGGTTGGAGACCACGATCCCATCGAGACCGAGATCGGCTGCCCGGCGCGCATCCTCGACATCCAGGATGCCCTTGATGACGATCGGACCCTTCCAGCGCTGGCGCACCCAATCGAGGTCGGCCCAGGTCACCGATGGATCGAAGTTGCGCGCCGTCCAGTCCCAGAACCGGGTCAGGGAGGTGAAGTCCTGGGCCACGGCGGCGATGTTACCCGGGATGTGCGGCCGGCCCTTCAGCCACACGTCCCACAGCCAGGCCGGGTGGGCGAGGCCATCGGCGGCCTGGCGCAGGCGCGCGCCCGCCGTATCGGCGGTCATGCCGTTGCGGGCGTCGCGATAGCGCGCGCCGCCGACCGGCAGATCGACGGTGAACACCAGCACCGGGCAGCCGGCCACGCCGGCCCGCTCCAGCAGCGCCGCCATGAATCCGCGGTCCCTGATCATGTAGAGCTGAAACCAGGGCGCCGGAGCGGTCCTGGCCACCTCGTCGATCGTGCACACGCCCATGGTTGAGAGGATGAACGGGACACCGGCCGCCTGGGCGGCGCGAGCCGCCTGCGCCTCGCCGCGCCGGGCGTAGAGGCCGGCGATGCCGATCGGAGCCAAGGCGAGCGGCATGGCGAGGCTCTGCCCGAACAGTTCGGTGGTCAGAGACAGCGAAGAGACATCGCACAGAACCCGCTGGCGCAGGCCCACGGCCTGCAGATCGGCGACATTGGCCGCCAGCGTCGTCTCAGCGACAGCGCCGCCATCGATATAGTCGAACAGAACCCGGGGCAGGCGACGGCGGGCGCTGTCGCGGAAGTCGGCGACGCAGGCCGCCGTCACGCTGTAACCGGCGTGCGTCGCGCCTTGGCGGCCGGCTTGCCTTGAACGCTTGGCGGCGGCTCCAGCACCAGGGCGCGCCCCGACCCGGCCTTGGGCTGCTCCTCGAACAAGGCGGCGAGCTGCTCGGTAATCGCCCCGCCGAGCTGCTCGACGTCCACGATGGTCACCGCTCGCCGGTAATAGCGGGTGACGTCGTGGCCGATGCCGATGGCGATCAGCTCGACCGGGCTCTTGGCCTCGATCTCGGCGATCACCCGGCGCAGATGCCGTTCCAGATAGTGGCCGGAGTTCACCGAGAGGGTCGAATCATCGACCGGCGCGCCATCGGAGATGACCATAAGGATGCGGCGTTGTTCCGCCCGCCAGACCAGGCGTTGGTGCGCCCACATCAGCGCCTCGCCGTCGATGTTTTCCTTCAACAGGCCCTCGCGCATCATCAGGCCGAGGTTCTTGCGCGCCCGCCGCCAGGGCGCGTCGGCGGATTTGTAGATGATATGGCGCAGGTCGTTGAGGCGGCCGGGCGAAGCCGGCTTGCCGGCCTTGAGCCAGTCGTCGCGCGCCGCGCCGCCCTTCCACGCTCGGGTGGTGAAGCCGAGAATCTCGACCTTGACGCCGCAGCGTTCGAGCGTTCGCGCCAGGATGTCGGCGCATACCGCCGCCACCATGATCGGCCGCCCGCGCATGGAGCCGGAATTATCGATCAGCAGACTGACCACGGTGTCGCGGAACTCGGTGTCGAGCTCCTGCTTGAACGACAGCGGCGCGGTCGGATCGACAATCACCCGGGTCAGGCGGGCGACGTCCAGCAGGCCCTCCTCGAGGTCGAAACTCCAGGCGCGGTTCTGCTGCGCCAGCAGCTTGCGCTGCAACCGGTTGGCCAGGCGGGAAACGACGTTGGAAAGGCTGGCGAGCTGCTGGTCCAGATAGGCGCGCAGGCGGGTCAGTTCATCCGGCTCGCAGAGATCCTCGGCCGGCACCACCTCGTCGTGTTCGGCGGTGAAAATCTTATAGGCGGGCTCCGGCGTTCCCGGATCGCGAATGTCCGGACGAGCCGGCTTGTCGCCCTCGGTCACATCGGCATCGGAGTCGGCGTCTTCGTCTTCGGACTCGGAAGCATCGGCCTCGGCCAACTCGTCCTCGGCGCCCGAACGATCCGACTCGTCCGTGGACTGCGCCTCGACGCCCTGATCCTCGCCCTCGCCCTCGCCGGAGGCTTCAGGTTCGCCGTCGCCGTCGTCGTCCTCGTTGGCCTCCTGGTCGGAGGCGTCTGACAGCTCGTCGGCGAAATCCAGGTCGCGGACGACCGCCCGGGCGATGCGACCGAACGCCTTTTGGTCGTCCAGCGCGCGCGCCAGCCGATCGAGGTCGGTTCCGGCCTTGGCCTCGATCTGCTCCCGGAAGGAATCCACCAGGGCCTTGGCGGCTGGCGGCGGCGGCGCGCCGGTCAGACGCTCACGGGCCAGCAGGGCGACGATGTCGGCCATCGGCGCGGCCGAGCGATCGATGAGGTGGTTGTAGCCCTTGCGCAGGGCGTTGTGCTCAGCCACGGCGCCGAGATTGTCCCGGACACCGGCGAGGACGTTGGCGCCGATCGCCTCGATCCGCGCCTGTTCGAGGGCGTCATAGATCTGCGCCCCTTCAACCGATCTGGGCTTGCCGGAAGCGTGGGCGGCCCCATCGTGGTGGGCGACGCGCAAGGCCAGTTGGTCGGCCAGGCCGCGAATGCGGGCGGCCTCGGGACCCGAAAGCTCGCGCGGCGGATGCGGCAACACGGCGCGATGGCCCGAAAGCGACGGACCGTCGCCGGAGAATACCACTTCCAGATCGGGTTGCTCGGCCAGGGAGCGCGCCGCATGCGCCAGGGCGCGCTTGAAGACCTCCGACGGGCTTTCCTTCTGCGACATGACCTCAAGTCTTAGGCGCGGGAGCCGGGGCTGGAAAGTGGCCAAGCCACCCGCTTCGCCAAGGGCGGGACTCTAGCGGCGCGCCGCCGTCCATGCCCGGCCCTGGTCGGCGACGATGTCGACCAGGTTGCCCATCGCCAGATTGGCGTCGATCAGGTGCAGGCCCCAATCCTTCAGCACCTGGCCGTTGAAGACCACATCGCCATTGATATCGCGGGTGCGACCGCCGCGCATGTCCGGGGCGATGTGGATGGCGAGGTAGTCGCCGGTCGACCCGGAGGCGCAGCGCGCGCTTAGCATTCCTGGCAGGCTCACAAACGGCGTGGAGACGGTCTTTCCCTTCGACCACACCGGCGGCGGCGAGCCGCCGGCGGCGATGGCCCGATCGCCGGCCGTCAGATAGGCGTGCAAGGCCCCTTCGCCGCCACTCAGATTGGCCGGGTTCACGCAGGCCGCCGTCATGCCCGCATCGTCGCGCGATTTGCCGAAGCGCGAATCGGCTGGCGGAGGGCTGGTGTCACGGAAGGAGGCATAGGCGATGACACAGCCAGTCTCGCTCTTCGATTGGCACAGCGGCACCGTCTTGAAGGCCCCGCCGACGAGCTTGCCCGGCGGCACGTCGAGCGCCGTTCCCATCAGGATCGCCGAAACGAGCCGCTTCCGCGCCGGCTTGCCGTCGATCTCGCGCTTGATGAGTTCGGTCAGCATGCCCGAGCCCTGGGAATGGCCGATCAGCACCACGCCGCGGCCGTGATTGGCGTGCGCGAGATAATAGGTCCAGGCGTCGCGCACATCGTCATAAGGCGTCGTCGGCCGCGCCCCGCCTTCGAGCGGATGACCGGTCATTCCGGCGATCAGGGCGGTCAGGGTGTATTGGCGATACAGCGGCGCAAACAGGCGGCAGCTGGCGCCGAACCTAGCGAACTGTTGTTCGACCACCCGCAGCTCGGCGGGCTCCTTGGCCATGGTCGCCAGCAGGCCGCGGTCGGTCGAGACGGTTGGATAGACATAGAAGCAGTCGATCGGCGCGGCCTTGGCGGCGTGGAAGGCTTCGAGATGCGTCGCGCCGCCGGGCTCGACCACCGTGGTCGTCAGATCGACATCACAGGCATTCGGGATGGCTCCCGGCCAGCACAGCCAGTCAGCCTTGTCGGCGTAGTCGTTCGCCGGGCGGGCTGGGGCGGAGGCGGGATCCAAGGCGGCGGCCGCCGGAGCGCTCCATCCGAGCACGGCGACCGCGACAAGGCCTGCCAAGCTCTGGCGCATCTGTCTCATCTCCCACCCTCGTAGCGACGGTCAACCTAGACCAAACCCCGTCTGGACGGAATCGTCCTTATCTTCACGCGGCCGCGAGGATCAGGCGCGCCTGATCGCCATCGCCGTTCAGATTGAGGCTCGCGACCTCGTCTTGCCATCGTGCCAGTTGGTCGCGGCCGAACAGCGAGACATCCGAGCGCGGGTCGTTGTCGGGGATGTCGTGGCGATAGCGCTCCGAGCCGGTGAACTGCGACAGCGCTCCGGCCGAACGCCAGTCGAGAAGCTCAAGACCGGTCTCACGCGCCAGCACGGACGCCG
>DATBOH010000233.1:0-2788 GCA_036553915.1 Caulobacteraceae bacterium
GCCTCCCGCGGCGCCCCCCCTCCCTTCATCGCCGGTAGCGGCGAGCGCCCCGGCCACCGCCGAACCAGAGCCGGCGCGCGGCGAAATGGTCACTTCGCCAATGGTCGGCACCGTCTATACACAGCCGCAACCTGGCGCAGCTCCGTTCGTCAAGGTCGGCGACACGGTAAGCGCCGGCCAAACCATCCTGCTGGTCGAAGCGATGAAGACCATGAACCCGATCCCGGCCCCCAGAGCGGGTAAGGTCCTCGAATTGCTGGTCGTCGACGCCCAGCCCGTCGAGTTCGGTGAACCGCTGGCCGTGATCGGCTAAGGATCCGCGGTGTTCGACAAGATCCTCATCGCCAACCGCGGCGAAATCGCGCTCCGCGTCCACCGGGCGTGCAAGGAGATGGGCATCGCCACGGTCGCCGTGCATTCGCAAGCCGACACCACGGCCATGCACGTGCGCCTAGCCGATGAGAGCGTCTGCATCGGGCCAGCGCCGGCGGCCAAGAGCTATCTCAATATTCCCGCGATCATCGCCGCCTGCGAGATCACCGGAGCGCAGGCGGTCCATCCCGGCTACGGGTTTCTGTCCGAAAATGCCCGCTTCGCCGAGATCGTCGCCGCCCACGGCCTGACATTCATCGGCCCCAGACCCGAGCACATCCGGGTGATGGGTGACAAGATCGCCGCCAAGCAAGCGGTCAGGGAGGTTGGCATACCGGTGGTGCCGGGCTCGGATGGGGCGTTGGCCAGCGAGGCCGAGGCTTTGTCGGCGGCCGATAAGATCGGCTATCCAGTCCTGATCAAGGCGGCGGCCGGCGGCGGCGGCCGCGGCATGAAGGTCGCCGGCAAGCGCGAGGAGGTGGCCGAGGCCTACGCCACCGCCCGTTCCGAGGCGCGCGCCGCCTTCGGAGACGATCAGGTCTATATGGAGCGCTATCTGGCCACCCCACGCCATATAGAAGTGCAGGTGATTGCCGACGCTTTCGGCGCCGTGTGCCATCTGGGGGAACGCGATTGCTCCCTGCAACGTCGGCATCAGAAGCTCATGGAGGAGGCGCCCTCCCCGGCTATTGATGCGGTCCAGCGCGCCAAGATTGGCCAGGTCGTCGTCGAGGCGATTCGCGCCATCGGCTACCTTGGGGTCGGCACCATCGAATTCCTGTACGAAAACGGCGAGTTCTTCTTCATCGAGATGAACACCCGCCTTCAGGTCGAACACCCGGTCACCGAGGCGATCACCGGCATTGATCTTGTACGCGAACAGATTCGCGTAGCCGCGGGACTACCCTTGTCTTTTACCCAGGAAGAGGTGGTGTTTGAGGGCCACGCCATCGAGTGCCGGATCAATGCCGAGAATCCCCGCACCTTTGTCCCATCGCCCGGGCTGGTCACCGATTTCCATTCCCCAGGGGGCCTCGGCGTGAGGCTCGATTCGGCCCTCTACGCCGGCTATTCGATCCCACCCTACTATGACAGCCTGGCCGGCAAGCTGATCGTCCATGGCCGCGATCGAGCCGAATGCCTGGCGCGGATGAAGCGCTGCCTGGCTGAGATGGTGGTGGCCGGGATCGACACCTCGATTCCGCTCTTCCAGGACCTGCTCAATGAGCCGGACATCATCGCCGGCGCCTATCACATACACTGGCTCGAACACTGGATTGCCGCCCAGGGTTGAGAGACGCTAGAGCGTGGGCCAGTTCACCACCGAAGACCTGCTGGATTTCTACCGACGCGGCTATTTCCCGATGGCCGACGCCCGGAACGACAAGCGCATGGTTCTGGTCGAGCCGGTCAGACGTGGCGTCCTGCCGCTGGACGGCCTCAAGATTTCACGGCGCTTGGCCAGGACCGTGCGCCAGAAGCGTTTCGACATCCGCGTCGACACCGCTTTCGCGGCCGTTATCGACGCCTGCGCGGCGCCGCGGCCAGACGGGCACGGCACCTGGATAAGCCACACTATCCAATCGCTCTATGTCGACCTGCATCGACGCGGCCAGGCCCATTCGGTGGAGGCATGGCGCGAGGGCGATCTTGTCGGCGGCCTCTACGGCGTGGCGCTCGGCGCCGCCTTCTTTGGTGAGAGCATGGTTTCGATCAACCGCGACGCCAGCAAAGTCGCTCTGGTGCATCTGGTGGCAAGGCTGAGAGCTGGCGGGTTTGAACTGCTCGACACCCAGTTCCTGACCGATCACCTCCAGAGCCTGGGCGCGATCGAGATACCCCAGAGCGTTTATCTTGGGCGCTTGCGGGCGGCGCTAAAGAAGCGCGCCGATTTTGGCCGTTTCGATCAGGAGGGCGGAGCTGGGGCGGCGGCGCAGGATTCCAGCCAGGCGTCGTAGACCGGATGCTGCAGGGCATGCAGGTCCGGATGGTTGGCGAACATCCAGCCGCGGTAGAGCAGTTTGGCGGGGGGAACCGGATAGCCAGGGGCGGCCAGTGGTTCGGAGGTAATGAGGATATAGGCCGACGGCCGTGGCAGCGGCTCGGCGGCGGAGCGCGTCTCGCAGGTCTTCACGACGAACACCAGGGTCTTGTACCGCACCCTCTGCCCCACCGGAGCCATGAAGCGCATGGTCTCGGCGGTGACCTTGTCGAGCACCCGCAAAATGGCTGCGGGACTGCGCATCGGCGCCGGCGGCCCGGGCGGCAAGGTCGGCTTGGCTTCCGGCGGCGGCGGGGCCGCACTAAGCTTTGGGCGATGCACGATGACAGCGTCGGGCGGCGGCGATTGCACGCTGTTGGACGGAGATTGCACGGCCGCTGGCGGCGGCGGCGCGACCACCTGGACCGGGCTGGC